>CAYRVA010000059.1:0-3693 GCA_964427645.1 uncultured Candidatus Saccharibacteria bacterium
GGATGGTGAAGGCGCCTAAGAGATTTTTTCCGAGGTTTTTCATTATCGTTAGTTCATTATATTCAAAAAGCCGGCGGGAGCAAAACCGCCGGCTTCGAATCTCGCGGGCTACTTTTGGAACTTCAGGATTATCCGGTGGTCTTCGGGCTTAACGCTCAAGACGGTAAAGGGATAGCTCTCGCCGGAAGTAAGCGCTTTTTTCATTTCGGCCACGCCGCCGAAATCGGTGACCGGCAGCTGCCCCTGCAGGCCGTGATCCAGATTAATAAGAGCGCCGAAGGGCGTGAAGGAATAAGCGGTGCCGCGAACGGTTTCTCCTTCCTTGAAGTGATCGGCGGCGCTAAGCCACGGATCTTGTTTGAGCGCTTTGAGAGAAAGGGAAATGCGGCCGTCTTTGATGTCCACGATCTTGGCCTTCACGACGTCATCGACTTTGATGACCTCTTTGGGATGCTCCAAAACGCGATGATCTATTTCGGAAACGTGGATGAAGCCCTCGACGGCCGGATTATCGGTGAAGCGGATGAAGGCCCCGAAGTCGGCGACCCCCGAAACGACGCCCTCTACTTCCTGACCGACGCTGTAATTCTTGGCTAATTCCTTGGCGCTGAGCTCTTGGGCGGCCCTTTCGGAAACGATAAGCTTACCCGTTCGCGGGTTCACGTCGATTATTTTGACCTCCAACTCCGTTCCGACTATGCCCTGAAGGATCGTCGCGACCCGGCCTGGTTCGGCCGACTCGGAGCGCGGGAAATGATCGGCCGAGAGCTGGGAAATCGGCAAGAAAGCGTGCAGGCCCTCGATATCCATCATCAAACCACCCTTATTAAAACCGGTGGGTTTTACTTTTATCGGCTCGTCTTTTTCCTTGATCTCGGCAACGGCCGCCCAAGCGCGCTGCTTGTCCGCTTCGGAAAGAGAAAGCTCAACGAGACCGTCATCGTTATCAATATCCACCACCTTGGCGTGGACCGGGCTGCCGATCTCAAGATCGCGCGCGATATCGCGGGCATTTTGAAGCTCGCCCCGGTAGACGACTCCCGTGCCATAACGGCCGAGATCCACCACTATTTCCTTAGAACCTTTTTCCAGCACTTTTCCTTCGACGAGATCGCCTTGCCGCAGGGTCGGCAAAATAGCCGGGTTGCTTTTCCAGACCGGCACTTGTTCGGCGGGTTGGGTTTCTTTGGCCATATTCACGCCGTTTAATCTAACAAAAGCGGCTTTGAAAAGCAAGCGATTTTAAGTTAAAATAAAAGAGTTAATGGTCATCAACTTCCTCGGCAACGACTATTTCAAAATATCGTCTGGCGAGCTCGCCGTCCTCATTGATCCGGAAAACCAGCGTTCCGCCCGTGGAGCTTCTTTAATATTGAGCACCGTAATGCCGACTTCGGCGGACCGCCAAACAACAACTGAAACGGAGAACGGTCCGGCGGTTATCTCGCATCAGGGCGAATACGAAGTGCAGGGTATTCACGTCACCGGCTGGAGCACCGGAGGCGATAAGGATTCGGAGCGGACCGTTTACCGAATGGAGATGGACGACATATCCTTCGCCGTTTTGGGGCAACTGAACAAGGAGTTGGAACCAAAGATCCAGGAGTTTCTCACCGATTGCGATGTCTTGATCGTTCCCGCCGGCGGCAAGCCGTTTTTGGAAGCTGCGACGACCGCGAAACTTATCCGCCAACTCGAACCGAGCATTGTCATCGTCTCTTTCCCCGCCAACTTGAAAAACCTTCTTAAGGAAATGGGGCAGGAAAAGTGCCCGACCGAAGAAAAACTGGTTTTTAAGAAGAAAGACCTCACCCCGAAAGCGATGACCATCAAATGCCTCGCTGCCTGACCGTCAAACCAGCATGAAAGAGACCCTTGTCAAGACCCGCGACTTCATCAAACGCCTTCAACGCTCTAATGATCACACAAAGCGGCTTTATTTGTACGGAACGTCCGCCGTACTCATGGTCGTCGTCGTCTTTCTTTGGCTCGTTTACCTTAATGTGACGCTGCCGCAGGCGGCGCCGGAGGCGGCGGCGACCTCGAGCGCTCCGATGCCGCTTGCGGCGGGAGGTGGAGCGAAAGACGATACGTCGCTCTTCGGCACGCTCGGCCGCGGGCTCGGAATAGTCTTGGGCGATCTCGGGCGCGGCTTCCAGAACATCGGCGGCACCATCGGCCGAACTTGGCAAGAAATCCAAAACCAGATACAAAGGACGAATACCCTCCAACTCGAGGCGACCACCACAACGCCTTAACGTCTTCTAAAAGAAATGCCCGAAGAGAATATCAAGAAAGAGAACATCAAAGACCGCGAGATCACAACGGAACTCAAGGAATCCTACTTGGATTACGCGATGTCCGTCATAGTCTCGCGCGCCCTCCCGGACGTGCGGGACGGCTTAAAGCCGGTCCAGCGCCGCATTCTTTGGGCAATGAGGGACTCGGGTCTCACGCATTCTGCCAAATTCAAAAAATCGGCCAACGTCGTCGGCGAGGTTTTGGGCAAGTACCATCCGCACGGCGACATCGCCGTTTACGACGCGCTGGCGCGAATGGCCCAGGATTTTTCCCTGCGCTACCCCCTGATCGACGGGCAAGGGAACTGGGGCTCGATCGACGGCGACAGCCCGGCCGCCATGCGGTATACCGAGGCGCGGCTCTCGAAGATCGCCGAGGAAATGCTCGTGGATATAGAAAAGGAAACCGTGGACTGGATCCCCAACTATGACGCGACCCGCGACGAACCCCGCTATATGCCGGCCAAGCTCCCCAACCTTCTTTTGAACGGCACCGCCGGCATAGCCGTCGGCATGACGACGTCCATCCCGCCGCACAACCTGATCGAGGTGGCGGACGCGACGGCTTATTTGATCGACCATCCCGATGCTTCCGTAAAGGAGCTGATGGAATTCTTGCCGGGGCCGGACTTCCCGACCGGCGGGATCATCTATGACAAAAGAGGGATGGAAGAGGCTTATGCGACCGGCAAGGGATCGATCACAATGAGGGCCAAGGCCGACATCGAAGAGCGGAAGAGCGGCTCTTTCCAGATCGTCATAACCGAGATCCCCTACCAGGTGAACAAATCCGACCTCATCACGAAGATCGCCGAGCTTGTGACGGATAAGAAGATCGACGGCATACGCGACTTGCGCGACGAGTCCGATCGCGAGGGTTTGCGCATCGTCGTGGAGCTCAAAACCGATGCCGCCCCGCAGAAGATATTAAATCAGCTCTTTGAATACACCGAGCTTCAAAAGAACTTCTATTTGAACATGCTGGCTCTCACGGACGGCATCCAGCCGCAAATCCTTTCCTTGAAAGAGGTTCTCGCGGCCTATTCGGAACACCGGAAGATAGTCATCCGCCGCCGCACGGAATTCGATCTCAAGAAGGCGAAAGAACGCGAACATATCCTGGAGGGTCTGGCGAAAGCGCTCGATGCGATCGACAAGGTCATCGCGACCATTAAGAGATCCAAGGACCGGGAAGACGCCAAGCAAAACCTGATGAAGATCTTCAAGTTTACCGCCCTTCAGGCGGACGCGATCCTCGAGATGCGCCTTCAAACCTTGGCCGCCCTCGAGCGCCGGAAAATAGAAGAGGAACTCGCCGAAAAACGGAAGCTTATCGCCGAACTCGAGCTGATCTTGAAACAGCCGAAAAAGATACTGGGCATCATCAAGGAAG
>CAYRVA010000060.1:0-3661 GCA_964427645.1 uncultured Candidatus Saccharibacteria bacterium
TTCCCAGGGTTCACTGAACGTCATCAACGCCCTGAACGCCCAATATCCGAGCCAGCCGCCGGTCTTCCAGGTTTCGGCCGACAAGAAGATGTTCACGATCGGCGGCGCGACGCCGCTCGAGGCGATGCAGCAGCTTTTCTCGAAGCTCACCTCCTAAAACGCCTCAAATATGGAGGCCGGCCCTCCTTATTTGGGCCGGGCTTGATTTTTCGCGGCCTTTGTGCTACCATTCAACTAAGTTTAGAAAGCTCCAGAAGAAGGCGTAGATCGCATCAAGGCCATTCCAAAGAGCCCTAGATTAAAGGGACGAATAAGTAAAAAAAAGAAATGGCTTTTGATCAGAATCAGGGTGGTTTCCAGCGTCAGATGTACAAAGGAAACTGGACCTGCGCCAAGTGCGGTGCACCGATCACGGAGCTCCCGTTCGAACCGGATGCTAACCGGTTGGACAAGCTCTTGTGCCGGAACTGCCACGCCGAAAGAGTTCGCTCTTTCCGCCGGTAATTTGGCAAACGAAACCCCGAACTTATGGTCGGGGTTTTAGTTTCGGGAGGTTGAGCCTCCTTAAGGAGGCTCAACCTCCTAACTTTCTAGAAGATTTTTTGAATGCAAGTAGTCGTAGATGTTCAAAACCGCCTTTACGGCATCGCCCATCGAAATGTTGTTCTGGCGATATAAGCTGTCCGCTACGTCGCCCGCCGCCCAGATGCCCTCGCGGCTCGTGGCTTGGGTCTGGAAGTTTATTTTTACGGCGCCCTTATCGTTCAGTTCCACGAGTCCGTTCACAGTGTCGCTGTTCGGTAAAAGGCCGACTTCGACGAAAACTCCCTGGACGTCCAGCTTTTTATTCTCGCCGGTTTTCAAATCCTTGTAGGTCAACCCGTCCACGCCGGTTGTTCCATCGACGGATTGAGTTTCGGCGTTCAGGAGGACATGAATATTGGAGCGATTCAATGTCTTTTCCTGGGTTTCTTTGTCTCCTTTGAGCTCGTTTCCGTGATGCAGCAGGTATATTTCGGAAGCGTATGGCAGAAGGTCGCGCACGGCTTCGAGCCCGGAATTGCCGCCCCCTACGACCGCTACTTTTTTACCCCCGAAGAGGGGAGCATCGCAGGTGGAACAGTAGACCACGCCCTTGCCTTCGAGCTCGTGCTCGCCGGGGACGCCCAGCTTCTTCCGGCGGCTGCCGGACGCAAGGAGGATCGTTTTCGTTTCGAACGTCTTGCCTTTTTTCGTCTTCACCTCGAAGTATGGAGGCCGGGCCTCCTTACTTTTAATGGAGACGACCAGATCGCCATCCGCGATCTCTACCCCTTCCTGGGCGCGGAGATGGGTTTCCATCTTTTGGGCAAGGTCGTAGCCGGAAATCGATTTCTCGCCGATCCAGTTCTGGACATCGGCCGAGACGATGGACTGTCCGCCGAAGGAATCGGTCACGAGAACCGTCCTCATTTTCTTTCTGGCAGCATAGACGCCCGCCGCGACGCCCGCCGGGCCGCCGCCGATGATCACCAAATCGTACATACCCTGTAGTACAACTTCGAGTTATTTGTTCAAATAATAGACCTTTAACCTTTTGACTATGAATCTCAAGCCCCCCGTAGTTTTCAGATACCCTTCCCTCCGACGGGCATCTTCTTCGTTTGTACAACCTTCGAGGTAGATAAGTTTGAATGGTCTGCGGGGTTTTGTCGAAAATACCAAGCCATCCCTATGCTCCTTCAACCTGCGGTTGATGTCATGGGTAAAGCCAACATACCTCTTTCCATCCTTCAAGCTCTCCAGGATATACACCCAGAAGATGCCGCTCGAAGTTGTACTACGGGGCATACCGCTATTTTAAGGCGGCGGAAGGAACGGCGCAAATTAATACTCCGATCCGTCCTCGATGTTGTCGTCTTCCTTTTCTTCTCCGCTCTGGGTCTCGACGAGCGGAATCCCGCAGGTCGGGCAATCGCCCGGTTCGGCTGAAGTGTATCCGCAATCTGGGCACTGGAACATATTGTTGTGTATTAGCCGACCTTTCCGGGTAGTAGAAATTCGACTAGGAGCGTCGCCTTGAGTAGAAATATTCCTTGAGCATACGTTTCAGTAATCTTGCGCCCTGGCTTGTTTTAAGATATGTCTCGCGGCGCTCCGCGTCTTTTTGATTAACATACGCTTCATAATGGATCAGATGTCAAGGAGCTCGATATTTTATTTATTTTGTTTCTTTACGATTATGTTCTAATAATCTTCTTTTTAAATCTCTGGTGTAACCCACGTATAAACCGTTATCCTTCAGGCTTTCCAACAGGTACACATAGAACATAATCGCGGTCGAATTTTCACTACCCGGTTTCCTGTTCCTAGTTGGAACTGTTCGTGTCAGAAAAATGCCAAAGCACGAAGATGATCACGAGCGCTCCCGCGAGAATGTTGTTCCAAGAGACCAAATTGAAGGCTGAAAACCCCAAAAGCCACGGGGAAAGAAGAAGCCAGAGCCCCAAAGCCAGCAAAACCCACTGCGTCCATCTCATTTAAGCATTATACCAAAAGGCCTCCGCCGCATTTTTGGTATAATTAAATGAATAAATGACCAAAAAGCAGGCGGTTATCGTCATAGTGCTGGCCTTGGTGGTTTTGGGCGGCCTCGCTCTCGGCGTTGTATTCAGGAACGGCCAGGTTTCTCCGGACCAGAACAATCCCGCCGGGATGAACGGGAACATGCCGCAGGGGACCATTACCTCCGGGACAACGGTGCTTTACAATCCGACCGTTCCGGCAAACGCGACGGCGACGGTTCCGGTGCAATCCATCTCCGCCGCCTCGGGTACGCAAGGCGCCGTGGACCAGAACGTCTACAACATCACCGCCTCGGCCACCGGCTATTCGCCCGCGAATCTGACCGTCCGCCCGAACCAGATCGTCACGATAAATTTCACGAGCCAGGGCGGACACTACGACATCTTTTCCCAGTCGCTCGGCTTCTACATCGATGCCGCTTCCGGGGCGACGACGAAGTTCCCCGGTTTCTCGAGCGGCAACACTCCCGGAACTTTTCTTTTTACCTGCCGGGATTATTGCCCGTCGGCCGGCAAAATCAGCGGCACGGTGGTCGTGTTACCTAAATAGAATATAGAATAGGGAATAGAGAATACAGGAAACGATGACGACGATCCAGAATTTTACGGATCTAGCAGCTTGGAAAGAAGGACACAAGTTAGTTCTAATGACCTACACTCTTACTAAAAAATTTCCGCAGTACGAAAATTATGGCCTAGCCGACCAGATGCGCCGTTGCGTTGTGTCAATCACTTCAAATATTGCGGAAGGATTTAGCCGACAGTCGTTTAAAGAAAAAGTTCAATTTTATTCGATGGCCCAAGGGTCTGTCACCGAGTTGCAGAATCAATTAATGGTAGCTAGAGATGTAAAATACATTAATGAAACGGAATTCAGGGCCGCTGATGCTCAGTCGCTCACAGTCCACAAAATAGTTAGTGGCTTAATAAGAGGTTCTAAATCGAGATTAAACCTATGAAACGTTTCGTCCTCTATTCCCTATTCTTAATTCTCTATTCCGTCATGATTTTTGGCGCAACAAAAATCATGGCTTTCACGGGTCCGACCTGCACTGCGCCGAACGAGTGCTCAACGATAATGGCAAGCGGAACGAGCC
>CAYRVA010000061.1:0-3658 GCA_964427645.1 uncultured Candidatus Saccharibacteria bacterium
GTGATACGCCACTCCATAGTCGGCTCCGTACATAGTTCCCGTCGAACTGTCGATCCAGGCATACGTGCTGCCGTTGTAGTTCTGGACGGAAGCCATCGTGTAGTAGCCGGTCTCATCGTAGCCGCATCCGTAGTGGTTGTAAGACCACTGCAGATACCAGAGGCTCGATCCGCACGGCCCGCGTCCCGAGACGCAGTAGCCGTCATTGCTGATCGTGTGCCATTCTGTGCCGGTTTGAGACCAATATGATCCGCCGTTCGCGTGAATCTAGACGCCTGCGAGCGCCTGGCCTGCAAACGATCCCAACATCAGAACACCGACAAGGAAGGGCGCGACTCGTATAAGAGTTTTCTTCATGATGGTGCCTTAGTTGGAATACAGGCTCCGCGTGTCGTTGAAGCTCATCACTTCGCCGATCGGCGAAAGGACAACTTGAACGAACGGTGTCATCTCCGCGCCTTCGGGCGTGGTCGGTGACTCCCAGCGGAACGCATGGCTCACGTTGCCCGGCTTCGATGTCTCGCGGAATTTATAATCCGCTTTGACTTGGTCGAAGTCGGCTCTTGGATGTTGGCCAGCTTTTCGATTGCCTTGTCAGAATCGATCTTGCCGGTTTCCACCTGCTTCATAACCCGCGCCTGCGTTGCCTCGGCTTTCTTGGTCTTGGCGCTTTGCCATGCCACCAGCTTCATGTTGATGTCCCGCATTGCTTCTCCGAGCGGGTCTGTCAGCTGTGCGAATCTCGCATTTATGGCTTTCACGTAGGCGTTATAAGGGTCAACGAAAAACTTTCGGATTGAGTCGGCCTTCTTGGTGTCCTCCTTTATGCCAAGGAGAATCTCGGCCGCCTCTTTCTCTTGTTCCTCGGTTTTAATCTCGAGCATTGAGGCATAGGTGGTATAGCTCGTGATCCGCGATCCAAGCGCTTGCACGTCTTGGTTCTGTTCCACCTTTTTGACAACTATTTCGGTTGTGTTTTCCATGAGTTTAATTTTTTGATTCGTAAGGGTAGGCGCTCGAGCGGAGATCGTCGTGGATAACCGTCGAACGTTTCTCCTACCCTTGCGAATGCGACCATCTTTTTTAGTTTGCGACGATCTTTTCGTTTTCCTCCGGGATGGGATTCGGAGGGTATTTGTCACAATCGCAGTATTCCTCATCGCAGTTTCCGCTTCGGTTGTAGCAGTATCCGGTCGGATGCTGCTCCTCAAACTCTCTGACTGCGAGGTGAAGTGCTGCTATTGGGCTGTTTGGGTTTCCCCGAGCTGCTGACTCCATTTCCTCCTTGGTGGCTTTCTTTATGTCGCCGCCATATTTCTCAAGGAGGTGGTAGTAATCAAGCCAGCTCATTTGATAAGGTGCTGTACCACGAACTCAGCTTGCGTGCGCCAGAACGGATTCCAGTATCCGGTTCGTCCTTCGTAGGCGATCTGTGCGAGTCCTGTAAAAAGGATCGCAACGTCCAAGAATGCGGCGACCAGCAATCCGGTGGCGATGCCTGACATTATTTTTTTCATGGTTTGTTTCTGTTTACTTTTTTGCCGATTTGGTTCGGCGCGACCCGACCTTGTCAGCAAGCAATGGAGGTATAAAAAAGCCCCCGATCTTTATGATCGAGGGCTCGTTTTCGAGGCCTTATTCAATTCCTACTTCCCATGGCACTTTTTGTACTTTAGGCCGGAGCCGCACCAGCAGGGATCGTTGCGGCCAATGTCTTTTTTGGGGCTTGAAGGCGTCTGGGCCGGAGAACCAATGCTAATGGTATTCCCTGCCGGTTTCACCTGCGAGAGGTCGATGTTGACGACCTGAACGAAGGTGTCCCAAAGGAGCGATTCGAAAGCGTTCTGGAGGCGCTGATAAAGGGCGTGGGCGTCCCGGCGGTACTCCACGAGCGGCTCGTGCTGGCCGTAGGCGCGGATGTTCACCGACTCCCTGAGCGATTCTAGATTTTCCAGATGGTCCACCCAGAGCGTATCGAGGATCTGCGTCATATGGGCGCCCAGGATGGCGGACTTGGCCGGTCCAAGCGTCTCCGGAAGTTTTTTCAGCCGGTCTTCGGTTTCCGCGATCTGTTTTCCTATTTCACCCTCTTTTTCCGGATCGGTTTCCATCTGCGCGCGGAGCGCTTGTTCGTAATTCGCTGCGAAGCGTTCGACGGTTTCTCGCAACATCGGCAGTATGTCGTTTCTCTCCCCCGCTTCGATGAACTTCTGCCGTCGGGCGTAAATCGCGCTCCGTTGTTTGTTCAGGACGTCGTCGAAGTCCAGAAGGTGGTGGCGGATGTCGAAATTGGCGCCCTCCACTTTCGTTTGGGCCTGGTTCACGGACTTGGTGACGATCTTAGACTGGATGGGAACGTCTTCCGGGAAGTTCAGGGTTTGCATCATGTTTTTGATGCGGTCGCCGCCGAAGATGCGCATCAGGTCGTCCTCGAGCGAAAGATAGAACTGGGTCGAACCGGGGTCCCCCTGCCGACCGCTCCGGCCGCGGAGCTGATTGTCGATACGGCGCGCTTCATGGCGTTCGGTTCCGACGACGTGCAAGCCGCCCGCCGCCCTGATCTTTTCCATTTCCTCTTTGTCGGGTGGGTTGCCGCCGAGAATGATGTCGACGCCGCGGCCGGCCATGTTCGTCGCGACCGTCACGGCGCCCGCTCGTCCCGCTTGGGCGATGATCTCTCCTTCGCGCTCGTGGTTCTTGGCGTTCAGGACCTCGTGCGGTATGTTGGCTCTCGAAAGATACGAAGAAATCACTTCGTTGTTTGTGATGGACGTCGTGCCGACAAGAACGGGCCGGCCGGCTTCTCGCTGTTTTTTCACGTCTTCCACGACAGCCTTGTATTTGGCGTCCTTGTTTTTATAGATCGCATCCGGCATATCTTGGCGGACCATCGGCCGGTTGGGCGGGATGGAGATGACGTCCAGTTTGTAGACCTTCTGGAATTCCTCGGCCGAAGTCTCGGCCGTACCGGTCATTCCGGCGATCTTTTCGTAAAGGCGGAAATAGTTTTGGATGGTCACTTGGGCGAAGGTGCGGTTCTCGTTTTGGACCGGCACGCCCTCCTTGGCTTCGATCGCTTGGTGCAGCCCCCAGGAATAACGGCGGCCGACGAGCATCCGGCCGGTGAACTCATCCACGATAATGACCTCTCCGTTCCGCACGATATAATCCCGATCGCGCTTGAAAAGAGCTTTGGCCTTCAAACTTTCCTGGAGAAAGTGGACCAGGCGCAGGTTTTCTGGAGCGTATAGATTCCCTATACCAGTAATTTTTTCCACTTTTTCGATGCCGGCGTCCGTGATGCTCACCGTCTTAAGTTTTTCGTCCGTTTCATAATCCTCGTTTTCGCTGAGGCGTTCCACGACCCGGGCAAAGGTCTTGTAGAATTCGCTCGCTTGGGCGTCCGGCGCGGCTATGATCAAGGGCGTCCGCGCCTCGTCGATCAAGATGCTGTCCACCTCGTCGATGATGGCGAAGTTGTGCTTCCTTTGGACGCAATCGATGGAACGGATGGCCAGGTTATCGCGAAGATAGTCGAACCCGAAGTCGTGGTTGGTACCGTACGCGATGTCGGTGGCGTAGGCATCCTTGCGCGGCCGGGGCCGTCGGAATTTGTCCGTCACACGGAAGGAGCCGCAGGCTGCGCGGTCCAGGTCAG
>CAYRVA010000062.1:0-3630 GCA_964427645.1 uncultured Candidatus Saccharibacteria bacterium
TTAGTCGGGGTTCTGTTCGAAATGGGTTCTGACTTTTTCAAACAAACACCACCAATGAGAGGGTTTACGCTCATCGAGCTTCTGGTCGTCATCGCGATCTTGGCGGTGCTCGCAGTCGCGGTCGTCATCGTTTTGAATCCCGCTGAACTGATCAAGGAGGGTAGGGACTCCACGAGATTATCCGACCTTACAACCCTGAACAATGCAATCGCAGTTTACCTGGCCGATGTATTGAACGGTCCTGCCTGGTCTTATGGGGTATTCAGTACGGCCGATTGCACCCCGGGGAGCTGCAACACGCCAGACCTGATCACGACGTCGAGCGCCGTCGACGGCACCGGCTGGGTAGGCATCAATTTTAAGCTGATCTCTTCCGGATCGCCTTTGCCGAGGCTGCCGGTGGATCCGAACAACGGCGGCTATTGTTTGGGCGGGAAATACAGTCCGGATGACGGTTCGATCGACGGTACCCACTACAGCGGGTACTACTTGATATTGGCTCCGTCGACCTACAAGTTCGAAACCAGAATGGAAAGCGCAAAATTCTACAGCAATACGGCAACCCAGGTCGTTACGAAGGACAGCGGTATTTACCAGAACGTCTACGAGGTTGGTAATAACCTTTCGATGAGCGATTGAGGTATAAAGAATCCCGCCGGTCCATGGACCGGCGGGATATCTTTAATTAATTTACTCAACGGCCAAACTATCGCCCGGCTTGCTCAAAACGACGATTTGGGCCTTGTGAATGCCGAAATCCTTGGCCTCGGCCACGGTGGGCATCCAAACGTCTACAAAGCCGACCATTCGGCGGTTCATCCGGTCCTCGACGGTGAAGATCTTGTCTCCGAAAATGGCGGGTATTTTCACGAGCGTACCGAAAGGCAGGAAGTTCGTGGCGATAAAGCCGTCCTGGACATGTTTGTTGGAAGCGGTGATAAAAGGCGAGTTATCCGTTTCTTCGGGAACGCTCGCATAAGCCGTCACGAAGACGCTGACCTCCTGAAGCACGGTCAGGGCCGGTTTTACCGCTTGCGCCACCGTTGAAGCGGCCGTGCCCGTGGTCGTCGAAGGAGCCAAAGCGATCGCTTGGGCGTGATCTATCGGGATGGGTCTTATAAGCAAAACGCCCATCAAAAACGGCGTCAGGTACTTTTTCATCTGATTTTTTATTGCTTTCCCAAACAAAAACCCCCGACACTGGGGATTGTTCCCTTAGATTAGCATAACCGAACCGAAAAAGCAATAGGGAACCCTAGAAACCGCTTAAAATCAGGCTTATAATCGTATTGATGGATCTTTTGGGAAAAATAGACGTGGTTTACGAGAACGACGACTTCCTGGCCGTGAACAAGCCCGCCGGCGTGATCGTTCACCGGCCGGAAAGGGGTCCCAAAGCCTCCCGGAAGGGCAATGTCCTCACGGACTGGCTCAAGGAGCGCTATCCGGAGGCAAAAGAGGTCGGCGACGAGCCGGAACTGCGCCCCGGCATCGTCCACCGCCTGGATGAAGACACCTCGGGCATCCTTCTCCTCGCCAAGAATCAGGCCGCGTTCGAGTATCTGAAAGGCCTTTTCCAGAGGCACGAGGTCAAAAAGACCTACCTGGCCCTGGCCCACGGCCGGATGACCGGACGGGGTAAAATAGAAAAACCTATCGGCCTCAAATCCGGTTCGGTAAAAAGGAGCGTGAACGCCCGAGATATGAAGATGGTTAAAGAGGCCGTAACGGAATACCGGGTCCTCAAACTCTTCAAGAAAGGCGCGGAGACGTATACCTTGCTTCAGGTGGCGCCTCTCACGGGCCGGACCCACCAGATCCGGGTCCACCTGGCTTCGATCGGCCACCCGATCGTAGGCGATGCTCTTTACGGCCGGAAGAAAGAGGATGGAAGCATCGGCCTTGGACGCCAATTCCTCCATGCCGAATCCGTGGAATTCGCGCTCCCTGACGGCAGCCGGATGAAGATAGAGGCGGAAATGCCGGAAGACCTGCGGGAAGTCCTGGAAAAGCTTTCGGAAAAACCGGAAGAAGGCGACGCGACCGTCGAATACTAGGGTTGACTGGGGCCGACTTAGCTGTTAAACTCGTAAAACTATGATCGATGCCAAGATTCTGGAAAAAATAAGGCCCGGCGCCAAGGTCCGGGTGACCGAACGCATCAAAGAAGGGGATAAGGAGCGCCAGAGCGTCTTCGAAGGCCTCGTGATCGCCCGCAAGCACGGCAGCGAGCCGGGAGCCTCTTTCACCGTTCGGGCGACGCTCCACGAAGTGGGCGTCGAGAAGCTTTACCCGATAAACTCGCCGATCATTGCGAAGATCGGCATTCTCTCCTCGCCGAAGAAGGTTCGCCGGTCCAAGCTCTATTACGTCCGCGCTCTCTCGCACAAGCAAACGCGCGAGAAGCTTCAAACGACAGCATAGCTCGAGGAACCGCCGCTTGGCGGTTTTTTGTTTTTGAGCTATCATTTTCCGCGAGCCCAGGTGGTGGAATTGGCAGACACACTACCTTGAGGTGGTAGCGCCAGCAATGGCTTGGAGGTTCGAATCCTCTCCTGGGCACTGACTTGCCGGAAACGGCACATTTACCCCACTTAACGGTGGGGATTTTTTGTGGTATGATCCTCCTGAACTTATGAAACTAGCCTTAGGTATCGGACTAATTTTCTTAATATTCGGAGCGTCTATTTTCGGATCGCTTCTTATGAATCACGGGATGGGGATTAACCATTCCGGTTGCCTTGCGGCTGATATAACCGGCAGCGGTTCATGCCTTCAAAGTAATATATTGCCGAGCTCGATGGTCAACACTCTTGTGATACCTATTTTGCTTTTGACCTTTGCCGCCTTTGCTCTATTCAGTGATACCTCGCGTGAACCAAAGGCTTTGAGAACATTTATCGCGCACCGAAGGGAAGCCGACCACGCGATTAATTCTTCCCGCTCAAACCTGATCAAGTACTTGGCTTTCCACGAGAACAGCCCGTCTTTTGTCTAAAGCTCCCGAAAGAGAACTTTAGTCGAAGTTTTCTTTTCGGAGCTTCTTGAACCTTACCAAGAGGTTCTTTTTAGTTTCAACCGAAAATGAAAAAACAAACCATATATCTTTTAGTCGCATTAGGAATTGTGGCTGCCATCTTCGTCGTATTTGCGGTCTCCAAACCCGCTGCCAACCAAGGTAACAACCAAACCGCCAGCTTGGCCGGTGGCACGGTTTTAAGTTCAGTGATCGGCAAACCGGCGCCGTCATTTACTCTCAAGGACATTAATGGCAATACCGTCAGCTTGAACGATTATCTGGGCAAGAAAAATGTCGTGCTCTTCTTCACGGAAGGGGCGATGTGCTATCCGGCCTGCTGGAACCAGATGACGGCCTTCACGAATGACGCCAGGTTCAATTCGTCATCCACGCAAGAGTTCTCCATTGTGGTGGATACGCCGCAAGAGTGGCAGCAGATCGAGAGCCAGACGCCGGAGATGCAGGGAGCGCAGATCCTCTTCGACATAGATCGCTCGGCATCCCAAACCTACAACGTCTTGAATTTGCCGTCATCAATGCATCCCAGTTCCTTCCCGGGGCACACCTACTTCGTGATAGACAAGAGCGGCGTCATCCGGTACGCCCTGGAC
>CAYRVA010000063.1:0-3596 GCA_964427645.1 uncultured Candidatus Saccharibacteria bacterium
CGATAAAAATCAATCCTAAAATAATCAAGGTGATTGTCAGATTCGCAAATCCTTACAATACTTATCTTCACGCCGGTTTCACTCCGACGCCCATCGGCAATCCCGGACTTTCGACCATCACCGATGCCTTGAGCCCCGAAAAGAGCGCTTACCTTTACTATTTGAGCGATCCCAAGACCAAAGCCACCATTTTCGCGAAAACGCTCTCGGAGCAGAATCAAAATCAAGCCCGCTACTTCTAAGCTCATGAAGCCGAAAATATTTTCAAAATACGCCGGCCCGACTTACGTCGCCCCGAACTTGGTGGAGATACAAACCAAGTCCTACAAGTGGTTCGTGGGAAAAGGCCTCAGGGAACTTTTCGACGAGATTTCGCCGATCAAGGACCACACCGGCAAAGAACTCGAACTCTCTTTCTTGGATTACAAGTTCGACCAGCCGAAATATACGGAGGCTAAGGCTCTCGAGAAGGACCAGGCCTATGAGGCGCCGCTTCGAGTGAACGTTAAGCTCAAGAACAACGAAACCAAAGAAGCGAAGACGCAGGAAGTGTACCTCGGCGATTTCCCCATCATGACCGACCGAGGTACGTTCATCATCAACGGCGTGGAACGGGTCGTGATCTCCCAGATCATCCGTTCGCCCGGAATTTATTTCACCGGCAGCGTTTACCGTGGCCGGAAGCTTTTTGGCGCAAAGATAATTCCGAATCGAGGAGCGTGGCTTGAGATCGAAACCGAGTCCGACGGCTATATCGGCGTCAAGATCGACCGTCGCCGCAAAGCGCCCATCACTCAACTCCTGCGCATTTTCGGGCTCGAGAACAACGAAGCGATCCTCAAAGAATTCTCCGCCGTCGATACCGGGGATTTCAAGTTCCTGCCAGCGACTCTTAAGAAAGACGATACCAAGAACGCCGATGACGCTTTCATCGAGATATACAAGCGCTTGCGGCCCGGCGACCTCGCGACGGTAGAAAATGCCCGGCTTTTGATCGAGCCGATGTTCTCCCGTTTCGACCGCTACGATCTTAGCCCGGTCGGCCGCTATAAGTTCAACCAGCGTTTGAGCCTCAGCAAAAAGGATAGCCGGCTTTTGGATCTCGAGGACGTCCTGGCAGCCGTTCGAGAGATCGTCCGTTTGAACAATGACTCCATGGCCGAGCCGGATGACATCGACCACCTCGGTAACCGGAGGATCCGCAGCGTCGGGGAGCTGGTCCAGTCACGGCTCAGGATCGGTTTTGCCCGTTTGCGCCGCGGCGTCCAGGATCGCATGTCGACGCTCGACCGCAACGGCCTCCAACCGGCCCAGCTCATAAACTATAAACTGCTCACGTCCGTCGTGAGGGACTTTTTCGCCTCCTCCCAGCTCTCGCAGTTCATGGACCAAGTGAACCCGCTCGCGGAGCTCGAACACAAACGTAGGCTTTCCGCTATGGGCCCCGGCGGTCTTACCCGCGAACGAGCCGGGTTCGAAGTGCGCGACGTTCATCCGTCCTACTACGGCCGGCTTTGTCCGATCCAGACGCCGGAGGGTGCCAACATTGGTTTGGTCCACTATCTTTCCAACTTCACCCGAGTGAATGATTTCGGCTTTCTTGAGACCCCTTATTTCAAGGTGAAATCCGGCGTCGTCACGAAAGAGGTAATTTGGCTCGACGCGATAACGGAGCAAAAGTACAACATCATCCAGGCCGATACGTTGCTTGAAGACGGCGGCCGGATCGCGCAATCGACCGTGCCGGCCCGGTTGAAAGGGAAGCCGAGCACTTGCGCTCGAGAGGAAGTCGAGCTTATGGACGTCTCGCCTGACCAAATGACGAGCGTGGCGACCGGCATTATACCGTTTTTGGAGCACAGCGATGCCAACCGCGTTCTCATGGGAGCGAACATGCAACGCCAAGCAGTTCCGACCGTCCGGCCCGAAGAGCCGTTCGTCGGGACCGGTCTTGAAGAACGGGCGGCCCAGGACTCTGGTCAGGTGATCCTTTCGGACGCTTCCGGCGTCGTTACCGAATCCGATGGCCGCGGCGTGACGGTCAAAACTGCGGACGGTTCGAAAGCTTATCCGATTTACAAATTCAAGCGTTCCAACCAATCGACCTGTATGTCCCAGCGCCCGACGGTTCAGGTGGGTGAAAAGGTAAAGAAGGGGACGGTTCTCGCCGACGGCCCGGCGACCAAAGACGGCGTTTTAGCTCTGGGTCAGAACTTGCTTGTGGCCTTTTTGCCTTGGCACGGGCTCAATTTCGAGGACGCCATCATCCTTTCCGAGCGCGTCGCCCGCGATGACAGGTTCACTTCCATCTACATCGAGACCTTTACCTGTCTTGTTCGCGAGACCAAGCTCGGGCCGGAGATGACGACGATGGACATTCCGAACGTGGCCGAGGACAAGCTGCGCAACCTGGATGCCGACGGCATCGTCCGGATCGGCGCCGAAGTGCGGGCGAACGACATCTTGGTCGGCAAGATATCGCCGAAGGGCGAGTCCGAGCTCACTTCCGAGGAAAGATTGCTCCGCGCCATATTCGGCGAAAAAGCCCGTGATGTGAAGGACTCCTCTTTGATACTGCCGCACGGCAAACAAGGACGCGTCATCGGTATCAAGATATTTTCGCGTGACAAGGGCGACAAGCTCGATCCGGGGATCATCAAGAAGATCCAGGTCGAAGTGGCCCAGTTGCGCAAGGTTCGGGCGGGCGACAAGCTCGCCGGACGCTACGGCAACAAAGGCGTCATTTCTCAGATCCGTAAGGTGGAGGATATGCCTTATCTCGAGGACGGTACTCCCGTCGACATAGTTTTGAACCCCTTGGGAGTCGCTTCGCGCATGAACCTCGGTCAGATCCTTGAGACCCACTTGGGCTTAGCCGCGAAGAAGACAGGCTATCGGGCGGTCGTGCCGAACTTCGTGGGCGCTTCCGAAGAAGACATCAAGGCGGAGTTGAAACAAGCGGGTTACCGCGAGGACGGGAAAATGACGGTTTACGACGGTTTGACCGGCCGGTCTTTCCGCGATCCGGTGACCGTCGGTTACATTTACATGATGAAGCTCAACCACCTGGTGGAAGACAAGATGCACGTGCGTTCCACCGGTCCTTACTCCTTGATCACTCAGCAACCCTTGGGCGGCAAGGCCCAGCTTGGCGGTCAGCGCTTCGGTGAAATGGAGGTTTGGGCCCTCGAAGGTTACGGAGCGGCGCACATGCTTCAGGAAATGTTGACCATAAAGTCGGACGATGTCTTAGGGCGTTCCGCGGCCTTCGAATCGATCATCCGTGGTGAAGAGATCAGGAAGCCGAACATCCCCGCCTCGTTCAACGTGCTCGTTTCCGAATTGAAATCCCTGGGCCTCAGCGTCGGGTACGAATACGAAAGAGGCGCTTTTGACGAGGGAGAGGAAACAAAAGAACAATAGGACAAACATGAACAACGTCGATCTAAAATCGCTTTCGATAAGCCTGGCGTCGCCGGACGAGATCCTTTCGTGGTCTCATGGCGAGGTGACGAAGCCCGAGACCTTGAACTACCGCACTCAGCGGCCGGAGAAGGACGGTCTTTTCTCCGAACGCATTTTCGGGCCGACCAAGG
>CAYRVA010000064.1:0-3562 GCA_964427645.1 uncultured Candidatus Saccharibacteria bacterium
CACTTCGACAGCGGCCGGTATTTCGAAAATCTTTTCCAATCGCCCGAAGCCAAAAAGAGCGCCGAGCTGCGACGCCAGAAACACCTTTTCGATACCGGAGAATTGATGACTCCAAGCTTCGTCCTCAAGTATTCGATCGGGGCGGCGAAACGAATAGGCGAGGCGGGCGACTCGATCGTCTTCAGCGGTTCGCCGCGGACCGAGTACGAGGCCTTCGGCAACGAAAGACAGAAAGGATTGCTCGCGGCATTGCGGAAGATATACGGCCGGGAGAATATTTCCGTCATAGAGCTCAAGGTGCGACCGGGAACGTCCCTTAAGCGGAACGGCAGCCGGCGGGTTTGCAGCTTTTGCGGGTTGCCGGTCCTTGCGGGCGCCAAGGGCACGGTCTGCGCTTTTTGCGCCGCAAAGACCAGAACGCGCACGCTCGATAAACCGGAGGTGATCCAGGAGCGTCTCGAAGAATATGCGAGAAAAACCAAGCCGATGGTGGCGAGGATGAAAAAAGGAGGGTATAAAGTTACCACCGTGGACGGCGAGTTCTTGCCTTATCAAATATCTAGAAGCATCGAAAAGAAGCTTCGTTTAAGGTAAGTCGATCTCCAAGAACAATGATTCGTCTCAAAAAGGAAAAAGACCTTGAAGGGTTGCGGACCTCGGGCGGCATTCTGGCCAGAATACTCGTCGCTTTGAAGGAAAGTTCAATCGCCGGAGCCAATCTTCTCGAACTCGAGAACCTGGCGCGGGAAATGCTCAAGGATGCCGGCGCGACGGCCGCCTTTTTGAACTACAAACCGGAAGGCGCCTCGGTGCCTTATCCGGCCGCGCTTTGCACGTCCTTGAACGACCAGATAGTCCACGGTATGCCGCGGAACCGAGAACTCAAAGACGGCGACGTCCTGAAAATAGATTTTGGCGTCGTTTATAAAGGGTATGTGACCGATGCCGCTTTGACGGTCGCGATAGGCAAACCGTCCGAAGCGGTCAAGAAGCTCGTTGCGATTACGGAGGGCGCCCTTAAGGAAGGCATCGCGGCTACCCGTCCGGGCGGCAGTCTCGGCGATATCGGCCACGCCATCGAGTCTTACGTCGAAAAGAGCGGTTTAAGCGTCGTTGAGGGACTCACCGGTCACGGCACCGGATTCAAGCTCCATGAAGATCCGACGGTCTACAATTACGGTAAGCGCAGCGAAGGGATGAAACTCCAGCCCGGACTCGTTCTCGCCATCGAACCGATGGTGAGCGCCGGTTCACCGCAGATCAAACAAGCGAAGGACGACAGTTACTTTACGGCGGACGGAAGTTTGAGCGCCCATTTTGAAAAGACCATCGCCGTTACAAAGAACGGCGTGGAGGTCCTGACGTCGTTTTGACGGATTGACCGCCGCTTTTGGTGGTTGTAACCTATCCTTAACTTAAAAAAAGAATAGGAGGTAGTTATGGATTACAGGCGAGAAACCCTGATTTCCTGGGAACATATCCCTCACCGGTTCGTGGAAATAGACACGGACAAACTTCTGAGCGCCGTGGCCAGACGAGCGACCAGTAACAAACTGCGTCTGCCCCGCTGGACGGCGAACGGCATACTGCCATTGAACGCCAGAGCGTTCTTGACCCACGTGTTCTTCGAGAATGCGGTCAACTTCTGCTACACGGACCCGAGCGGAAAGACGAAGGAATCGTTCACGGTCCGTTTTGGCAGGCAGACCCTCAAGGGAGCGATGGCGATGGCCGCTTGTTTTCATCGGGCCTTCGGAGAGAAGCCGATAAAAGCCGGGGATATTATCCGTCACATCGAAACGGAAAGATCGTTTGCCCGTTTTTTCCGCGGCGAGAACAAGATTCCGCTCATAGAAGAACGCCGTCAGCTTCTCTGGGAAACGGCCACCATTTTGGAATCATTCTTTGACGGCGATCCGTTCAACGTTTTCGTTGAGGGAAACTTCAGCGCTTTCGGCTCGAAAGAAGAACCGGGGATAGTGGACTTGCTTATGAAAAGGTTTCCGCTCGCGTTCGGCAGCGACACAGCCGAGCTTGACGGGCGGAAGTTCTATTTCCTGAAAAGACCTCAATTGATGGTCCTCGAGTACCACGGCCGCGTGAGCCATAAAAGCGACGGCTTGCCGGCCATAAGTGGCATCGAACGCTTGGGGGCCATACCCGATTACGAGTTACCGAAGACGTTCGTCGCGGATGGGATAATCCAAATGCGCCGGGACCTGGCAGAGCGAATTCGCGACCGGAAAGCGCTTCCGGCCGGCTCGCGCGAGGAGATCGAGATCAGAGCGGCGACCTGCTGGGCCATCTATCACGAGATCGATATCACGAACAAGGCCAGAGCTTCAGTGCACCTGCCGCCGATCCATATCGGTCACATAGATTACTTTCGTTGGACGCGCGGCCAGCAGATCAAAACGCCCCATATGCTCGTCGCCACGACCAATTACTGACCGATCCAGGTCGTTCATCCGCAGTTACAGAAAGTATGGAGGCTCGGCCTCCATACTTTTAAAAAATGCCCGCATCGCCTTGCGGGCATATTTATTTCTTGCTCTTCGGGCCGTTCCCGATCTTATGAGGATTGTGGTTCGGGCAGGTTCTGTTCGAACATCTTTCTGGTATGGTCTTCGTGCCTTCCATCATGAGCGACCCGCAGAGCGAGCATTTGTTTCCCGTTGGCCGCGACTTCATTATGAAATTGCATTTGGGATAGTTGGAGCAGCTGAAGAAAGGCCCGAAACGGCCGCGGCGCTCCACGATCTCGCCGCCATCGAGCGGGCATTTAACGCCCGTACCTCCAAAATTGTTCCCGTTCTCGGATTGCTTGATGTATTTGCACTTCGGGTAGCGGGAGCAGGCGATAAACCGGCCGAAGCGGCCCTCTTTTTCCACGAGCTTGCCGACCTTGCATTCCGGGCAGACTTCGCCGGTCTCTTTGGGCGGCTCGAGGACGGAACCGTCTATTTTGCGCGCTCCGAGGCATTGGGGGAAAAGCCGGCAGCTTAAAAATCGCCCGGAACGGGAAAGCTTGACGAGCATCGGTCCGTGGCTCGGGTCCAAAGGGCAAAGGAACCGCGCGTCTTCGCCGAGCGTGGTCGCTTTCTCGAGCTTGTCCTTTTCCTTAACCTCTTTGGAGAACGGTCCGTAAAAATCCTTGAGAGTCTTTTCGTAATCGCGCTTGCCTTCGGCGATCTCGTCCAGGTCGTTCTCCATTTCGGCGGTGAAGCCGTCGCTCACGTATCCCGGAAAGTTCTTTTCGAGAAAGGATGAAACGACGTCGCCGGTGTCGGTCGGCTTCAAGGCCTTGCCTTCCTTTTCAACGTAGCCGCGCTTGAGGAGCGTCGCGATGATAGCCGCGTAAGTGCTCGGCCGTCCGATCTCGCGCTTCTCAAGCTCGCGCACGAGGCCGGCCTCGGTATAGCGGGCCGGCGACTCGGTCTGCTTTTCTTCGCTTCCGATGTTTTTGAGCGCCAACTCCTCGTCCTTCTTGACCGGCGGCAGCTCTTTTTCCTCACCCCGGGAACGCGGATCGCCCGAAAGCCAGCCGGGGAAGACTATGATG
>CAYRVA010000065.1:0-3552 GCA_964427645.1 uncultured Candidatus Saccharibacteria bacterium
GGTCATGTCCGCGCGGGATATTTCGCTCCACCAAGGGCCGTAGAACTTTCGGAGCAGTATTTCGCCGCTCAAGAAGACCTTGCGCGCCTCGTGATTGACCGAGAATTTAGATCTCTGCCAATCGACGAACTCTCCCTGCAAAAGATTATGGCCGATCTGGAAACCGACGTGGTTGCCGAGGGCCATCGGGTATTGCAGGTAGTTCTTGGAAACGCGCGCTTCCTTCATCAAGAGGAAGATGCGGCGATCGGATTCGTGGCAAGCTTTGAAGATTTCCAGGAACCAGGGAGGCACCGGTTTATCGTAAAGATAAAATCCGATCTCCGGCGTAAGGCGCGTCCGGAAATGGGTCGAAAAACCCATGCGGTGAAGATCGCGCCAGCTGCGGAAGCTCATCACGCCTCGGAAAAATCCGCTCGTGAATTCGAACTGATTCCACAGCTTGTCCCGCGTCTCGCGCTTCATGCCCTTGAGGCGGTCGATAACCTCGCGGAAATTAGAAACATCGGTTAAACCTTCGACATCGCGGAAGGCCTGGAGAAGCTTGGCATCGGCGTTGGGATCGCCGACCCAGTCGATCATCTTGGAGCGCAACAGGCCGCCATTGGAATTGTTCCGGCCGATCAGGCGCGTGAACGATTCGATGGCCAGGTAGCTCCAGCTCTCCCGCCTCCATTCCGACAGGTCCAAATGGCGGTAGAACTGGTCCGCGCCGATCTTTTCGCCTTCGCTCATCACGAGTTCCATTATCGCGGTATTCTCGTTGGTATCGTCGAGCATTAGGTGCTTGAGCATTTCCGGGAAAGCTTCCCCACTCACCGAAACGCCGACCGAAGTCGTTGTTGCAGCCGTGAGGAGGTTGCCCATGACGTCGTAGATCTCGCCTTTGATGCCGGTTTCGAGGTCCGCCGGAGACGTTACTCCCGCATACTTTTCGCGGAAGAACCGGGAAAGCGAGCGGTTGCTCTTTTCGTCGTTGACGCATTCGACGTAGACCTCCGACGAGGAAAGGATGTGTTTACGAACGCGCCCGCCGAGGCCGGGGTTGCCAGCTTCGATCTCGTCCCAGACCGGATAGAGAGGCGCCGCTTCCATGTCCACGGCCCTCGTCGAAAGCTCGATGTAGCCCGCTCCGGGTCGTCCCAACTCGAGCGTCTTGGCCGCCAGGATCGAGATATTCTCTATCCCGATATGGTAGACCGGCCCGCGGGCGATCGAGTTGTGACCGTACTTGTCCAGATACAGACCGATGAACGCCCGCAACTTTGGAGCGTTGGCCAGCTTTTGCAGGTATTTCGGATCGACCCTGACGGATTTCAGGAACGTCTGCAGGGCCTTCTGGTGGAAGGGAGCGAACTGGATGAATTTCCCCAGGTCGGTCAGTCCGTTTTCCTTTATGAACTGCTGCATCGCGGACACCTGCTTTTGGACCTCATTCTCGTTCTTCTTGGCGTAGTGCTCGTCCCAGACGAAACTCAAAAGGATTATGACGAGCAGGTTGTCCACGAAGTGGCCTCTTAGGCCGCGTTTGTTCGTCAAACGCGCGTACATCGAGAACAAGGTTGCGATGAGGGATTCCGGCAACGTGTGGATGTAGAAGATCTTCTTGGTGTGATTCGTGAAAAAACGGTCGAGGACCATGATCTCCAGTTCGGAGAATTTGTAATCCACGTCGGCGTGCACGAAATGGCGCGCCGCGTTCAGTTCGTCAACTTCGGGATGGATTAAGGCCATTACTACCTCCTTTTTTTGTAAGTTCTTTTATTTTCTTCCCGGCAAGATAAACGATCATGCCGCAAAACGAAAAAACCACGCATACGAAACCGAAGGTCATTATGATGTTTATGACCTCCTCTACCGCCCTGGCAAAACCAGCCTGAATATAACCATCGGGACCCATAAGTCCTCCTAGCTTTTTGTTGTGGGTTACTGCCCCAATTGTATAACAAAAAGCGCCGGCGGAGCAATGCCCCGTCGGCGCGCATAATTCATCGTCTCCAAGCATCACACATCGGATGTTCCACCGGCGCTGGCGCGCCTTTTCTTCCAGTCATTTATCTTATCCTGCAACGGTACGAGCAACATCAGTAAAAAGCCGAACCCCATTAATGTGGCCACGCAAGCGACGATTATCGCGAAAACCTTATCCGGACCGTGAAACATGTCACCTCCTTCACTTTGAATTGAATTGACGATCTGCCGTTTGGGATTAAACCATACGCAGCCGGAGCGGTCAACGTTCCCAAACGAAAAAGTATGGAGGCCGGACCTCCATACTTTCTTGGGATAACTCAATATTCCATTCCTCCGCCCATTGGCGGAGTTTCCTTTTTCTCGGGTATCTCCGTCACGGCCGCACCGATCGTCAAGTAGTTCGCGACCACCGAGACGGCATTCGTGAAGGCCGTCTTCGTGACCTTCAGGGGGTCGATGACGCCGGCGGACTTCAAATCCTCGATCTTGTTCGTGAAAGCGTTGAAACCTTTCCAAATCTCGCCCGGCTTGCGGCTCTTGAGCTCGCCCAGGACCTTGCTCGTGGATTCGCCGCTATTCGTGACGATCCAAGTGACCGGCGCCTGCGTCGCGGTCAGTAGTATCTTTTTGGCCGCTTCCTTTACCGAATCGCCGCTTCCCTTCTCTCCGTCCGAAGCGTAAACGTTCCAAAGAGCAATACCGCCGCCCGGGACGATGCCTTCTTCCATCGCCGCCTTCGTGGCGTTCACCGCGTCCTCGACGCGCTGCTTGAGTTCCTTCTGGGCCGATTCCGTCGGTGCGCCGACTTTGATCACGGCCACGCCGCCCGAAAGTTTCCCGAGGCGTTCCTGCAATTTCTCCTTATCGAACTCCGAGTCGGTTTTCTGGATCTGCGATTTTATCTGCTTCACCCGCTCGGCGATGGCGTTTTTCTCTCCCGCGCCGCCCACGATCGTCGTCTTGTCCTTGTCGGCGACGACCCGGTGCGCATGGCCTAGGTCGCCCAAATCGACGCCGTCCAGCTTCTTACCGAGATCGTCGGAAACAAAGGTCGCTCTCGTCACTATCGCGATATCCTGGAGCATTTCTTTCTTGCGGTCGCCGAAGCCGGGGGCTTTGACGCCCAAAACCGAGAAAATGCCGCGAATCTTGTTCAGGACCAGGGTCGTGAGCGCTTCGCCGTCGATGTCGTCGGCGACGATCAAAAGCTCCTTCTTTCCGCTCTGAACGACCTTCTCAAGAAAAGGCAAAAGCTCGCTGATGGCCGATATCTTCTTGTCCGTCACGAGGATGTACGGGTCCTCGAGAACGCTTTCCATTCTTTCCTGGTTCGTCACCATATAAGCCGAGATGTAGCCCCGGTCGAACTGCATGCCCTCGACGAGCTCATAGGAGTTCCCGATGGCGTTCGAGTCCTCTACGGTCACGACGCCCTCGCGGCCGATCTTACCCATCACTTCGGCGATCAGGCCGCCGATGGTCTTGTCCTTGGCCGAAAGCGAGGCCACTTCCTCGATCTTTTTCGGATCGCTGATGTCCTCCCTCTGCTTTTCAAGGGCCTTCACGACGGCATAGCTT
>CAYRVA010000066.1:0-3497 GCA_964427645.1 uncultured Candidatus Saccharibacteria bacterium
AGCTACGGGCAGTACAAGTTTTATCGCAAAGATGTCTGTTCCGGAAACGTCACCGGGACGCTCATTGTGAACCAAAATTAAAGTAAGGAGGTCCAACCTCCTTACTTTGTTCTTGGGACCTGTTTGTTTATTCAGCTTTTATCTTCACGAACTCCTTCTTGCCGATTTTTATAATATCACCGTCTTTTCTCGGTTCGTTTGGATCTTTCACCACTTCTCCATTCACCTTAATAGCGCCTTGTTCCAAGAGCCGTCGCCATTCGCTATTACTCCGGCCGCCAAGGGCTACGAGCATAGCTGTCGTGCCACTGCTTAATGCGCTTTTGGGCACTTCTTTGACCTCGATCTCGTCCGGCGTCTCTTTCTTTGAAAAGGTATTAATCCAATTCTCTTTGGCCTTGAGCGCTTCTTTTTCGGAGTGATACATCCCGGTGATGGTTTCCGCGAGGAGCATCTTGGCTTTGTAGGGACTGCCTCCCGGCGGCGGAACTTCGGTGAAATTGGTAAAGTATTTTTCGATGAGCGAATCGGGGATGGACATCAGCTTGCCGAACATTTCTTCCGGCTTTTCGGTTAGACCGATGTAATTGTCGTAACTCTTGGACATTTTGCGGATACCGTCAGTCCCCTCGATGAGCGGAACGGTCATGATGTCCTGCTCTTCCTGCCCGAAATGCCTCTGGATGCGCCGGCCCATCAGCAAGTTGAACTTTTGATCAGTGCCGCCAAGTTCGACGTCCGCCCGGATCTTGAACGAGTCGTAGCCTTGAAGCAGCGGGTACATTATCTCGAGAAAGGTGATGTCTTGGCCCGCGTCCAGGCGTTTTTGGAAGTCGGCCCGCTTGATGACCTGTTGGAACGTGGCCGCCCGGGCCATCTCCAGGATGGCGGCCAACCCTTCCTTCTTGGACCACTCGCTGTTGTAGTGAACCTCGGTCCTTTTTATGTCGATAACCTTGCCGGCCTGGTCCAGGTAATGCTTGAGGTTGGTTTTTATCTCCTTTTCCGTGAGCGGCTTGCGTTCGGTCGTTTGGCCGGACGGATCACCGATCTGGGCGGTGAAGTCCCCGATTATCAAAACGGCCTGGTGTCCCAAGTCCTGGAACTCGCGCAGTTTCAATAGGGGAACGGTATGGCCTAAATGAATGTCGGGTTTGGTCGGATCGATACCGAGCTTTACCCGCAGCTTCTGGCCGGAACGAAGGGCCTTTTCGAGGTGGTCGCGGTCAATGATTTCCTCCACCCCGCGTGACAGAACCTTTTTAATCAAGTCCTCCTTGTGTTCCATAACGCTTCAATTCTAACAGAAAACCTCAATAAATAATAAGAGACCGGCGAACTGAAAAAGTGGGTAAGACTTGGCCTAGCGGCCCGGAGCGCACACTTTTTTAGTTTGCCGGTCTCTAAAAATCTATTTCTTCGTCCGGATTATCTCGTCGATTAAGCCGTATTCCTTGGCCTCGGTTGCTGTCATGTAGAAATCGCGGTCGGTGTCATGCTCTATCTTATCGAGCTTCTGGCCGGTGTGCTTGGCGAGGATCTGGTTAAGTTTATCCTTGATCTTCACTATCTGCTTGGCCTTGATCGCTAGCTCGATCGCCGGGCCTTCCGCCCCGCCCATCACCTGGTGGAGAAGTATCTCTGAATTGGGGAGAGCGAAACGCTTGCCTTTCGCGCCGGCGCCGAGAAGCACCGCGCCCATCGAGGCGGCCATGCCGACGCAGATCGTCGAGACCGGTGCCTTCACGTACTGCATCGTGTCGTAGATGGCGAGGCCGGCTGTAACGGAACCGCCCGGAGTGTTCAGGTAAAGCTGGATCTCTTTCTTCTGGTCTTCGTGATCCAAAAAGAGCAACTGAGCGATGACGGCGTTCGCCACTTCATCGATCACCGGCCCGCCCAAAAATATGATGCGCTCCTTTAAAAGACGTGAATAGATATCGTACGCCCTTTCCCCGTACGAGGATTTTTCTATAACGGTGGGGATTAAGTTCATCCCCCACATAATATGGTATTTTTTTATCCAAATCAAGTTTTTAGACGGTAGATTTTTACCTATCAGATGACTATCTTGCAGTAATTTATGTGGGGGATTCATTCCCCGCTATCAGTCGACAGCGTAAACATCATTCTCTCCTTCAATCTGCGGAGGCCCTGCTTGTGTAATTTTAGGGCGTGTTCTCTGTTAAAGGCATCGCGCTTGTTACAATAACCCTCAAAATAAATTAACTGCCAAGGAGCAGATTTCTTCGTGTGGTAAGACATTCCGCTGTTATGTTCTTTAATCCTCCTTTTCAAGTTATCTGTGCAACCAACATACAGGCTCTTATTTTTAAGAGATCTAAGCACATAAACGTAGTAAACCACGTTAACGCGACTGGAGATTACTTGAGTAGGTCCACCTCACTTACGTCAAACGAGCTGGCACTGAAGATGTTTTGATCGCTCTTCACCATCACTATCGCCCCGGGCTTTATGTCGGCAAGTGAGCTAGGCGTGACCGTCGGCGAGCCATCCTTGTTCAAACGAGCGTTGTCTACGGCGAAATATTTAGTGTTTGGATTCGTGTTAGCGTTCCTGGTCTGGGTAGCGCGGGCAGATCCGTCCATGTGTGGCAAATAGTCCTGCGGGTCGTTGACGGTGAACGCGATAGTTGCGCCATAGACGCTCTGAACCGTGCCTTGAAGATTATAGGCAGTTCCGGAGGGGGCGGGAAAGGCTGCGTTGATGAGAGAGATGTACTTGTTCGCTGCCGTCTGGTTACCGCTTACTTGGCCAACGAGGTAGCCGATCACGGCACCGGCGACCAAGAGCACTATGCCGACGCTAATGAAGACCGATCTTTTGACTCCTGCTTGATTTGCCATACACAGTTATTATATCACACCCAGCTCCCACGTCCGTGTGCTATAATATGAACGTATGAAAAATTTGAGGAGGAATCCTTTCTTCTATTTGAGCATAGCGCTCTTCTTCGTGGCCGCCTTCGAGGTCGTTGGTATCGTGAACGCCGCCTGGTCGGGACCGGCATCTGCACCGCCGGCCGGCAACGTTGCTCAGCCGCTCGATACGAGCGCTGTGCCTCAAAGCAAGAGTGGCGGTTTAACGGTAGTCACGCCATCCGCCGCTTATGGTTTTAAGGTCGATCCGTACGGGCACGTGTTGTTCGGCAATAATAACGGTGATGGAACGATCGCTCCAGAGGCAGCGATATCTTTCAACGGTTCGAGCTTGGTTTACACGAACGTTTGGCCGGCAAGCGCCAGCGACTGGAAGACGATCGGCAGCGGCGGCGGTAGTAGCTCGTCGACTGTCTTTATTGGTTCGACCAATTATGGCTTGGCAAACAACCCTGCTCAATTAGTCTTGATGGATGCACCACAATCCGGAGGTCCACTCTTCGTGGGTGACTGGGCTGGCGGTAACCCTCAGAACAACAACGCCTTGTGGGGTATTGGGCCGGATAACGGCAGTGACAATACCTTACGGATCGGCAC
>CAYRVA010000067.1:0-3458 GCA_964427645.1 uncultured Candidatus Saccharibacteria bacterium
CCTTCGAGAATTCCAGCTGCTCCTTCTTGGTATACTTCGAAAGCTCCCCTTTGGCCTGCTTGGACTTGAGGTCAAGGAAGTAGTTCAAGCGTTGGTTGATTATCTTGAAATTCGTGAGAATGCCGCCGAGCCACCGGAAAACGACATAGGGCGACTTCGTTTCTTCGGCGATGCTCTTGACGGCGGATTTTGCGGCCGGCGTCGTGCCGACCCAAAGGATCAGTCCGCCGTTTTTGATGGTTTCTTTTAGGAACTCGACCGCTTTCGCCACGCTTTTCACGGTCTCTTCTGGATCGATTATCTCGATCTCGTTCCGGCGGCCGCCCAAAAACGGCTTCATTTTCGGGTTGGTAGCCGTCTTTTTATGACCGTAAAAAAGGCCCGTCTTGGCCATTTCCGCGATCTGCTCTTCGTTTAGTGTTTCCGCTGCCATATTAAAAAGGTGTTGCTATATTAAGCAAAAGCCGGGAAAAAGTAAAGTGCCGGGTTATTTTTTCCTCCAAGCGCTTATTTTTTTATGGTCACCGGACATGAGAACCTCCGGAACCTTCCGTTTCTTCCAAACCGGCGGGCGGGTGTAGACGGGGTACGATCCCTTGATGTCCTCGAGAGACTCCATTTTCCCCAGGACGCCCGGCAGATGACGGCTCACGGCCTCGGTCACGACGAGAGCCGGAAGCTCCCCGCCCGAAAGGACGAAATCGCCTATTGATATCTCTTCGTCAACCAAATACTCGGCCACGCGTTCGTCCACTCCCTCATACCGGCCACAGATAAAAATCAAATCTTGATATTTTGCCAATCTTTTCGCTTCCTTCTGATCGAAAACCTTGCCGCGCGTGGAAAATAGAATTGTCCGTTTTTTTGTTCGCTTCGTCGTTCCTCTATTCTTAATTCTTGATTCTATATTCTGCAGGGCGGCCGCGATCGGCCCGACCTGCATTACCATCCCCGGCCCGCCGCCGAAGGGCCGGTCGTCCACCTGCTTGTGGCGGCCCAAACCGAACCGGCGCAGGTTCACCAAGTCGAACTTGATCAGTTTTTTCTTCTCTGCCCGGCCCAGGATCGAAGAATGGAGATATTTCTCGATCGCTTCAGGGAAAAGGGTGATGATATGGAAGGTCATAAACGAGTATTTAGTACTTTGTATATAGTATTTAGTATACGACTGCAACGGATAAACAAAAACTGCGCCTATGAAGGCGCAGTTTTTTGAGAGTTATTCTCTCGGCGCTTGTCCGCGCGTGGAACCTTCCGGTTCCTCGATCTTCAAGTTCACGCGGGCATTGTTCTTGATGCCGACGATGCGGAGCAAGCTCCGGATCGCCTTGGCGGTCGAGCCCTGACGGCCCACCACCTGGCCCATATCCTGCGGGTTAACTTTGAGCGAGAGGAGCACTCCCATCTCATCGACCCTTCTATCGATCACCACGTCATCCGGATGATCGACGATGGACTTAACCAAGAACTCCAAGAAATCCTTATCGGATGTTTCTTTCATGCTGGTTACTGTTCTTCGCGACCTTTCTTTCGATTCCGAAAGCGTGATTATAAGCTATCACAGATTAAGATTTTTGTCAAATATAGATTCTAGGCAGCCGGGGCTTTGTCCACCGATGGGGCGGATGTGGGCGCGGCAGGCGCCGGGGCGGCTTCCGCCGCTTTTTTAGGCCGCTTGTGGACCGGTATCTTTTTGTCCTCCAGGGCGCCGGCGGTCACGAGAAGATTATGGACGGTGGGCGTCGGCCGCGCACCCTTCTTCATCCATTCGAGGGCTTTCGCCTTTTCCACTTCCATCTTGTCCGTACGCGGGTTCCAAAAACCGAGATCGTCGGTGAAACTCCCCTTCATCGCAGAGCGCTTTTCGGCGACCACGATCCGGAAGGACCCTTGGTGCTTTTTCCCTACCCTTTTGAGCTTAATGGCTAACATTTTCTTGTTTTTACTACAGAGGCAAGGATACAAAAAACCCGCCAAAAAGGCAAGTTTTACTCAAGTTTTAGGGATAACACCTTAGAAACCCCGTCATCGCCCATGGTCACACCGTAAAGCACCTCCGCCGCCTCCATCGTGGAGCGGTTGTGGGTCACGATCACGAACTGGGTTTTCTGGGCGAATTCCTTGATGAGTTCGGAAAACCGCCGAGCGTTCTCCTCGTCCAAAGCTGCATCTATTTCGTCCAAGACCAAAAAGGGCGGCGGCGAAATGGCGATGAGAGCAAAGAGGGCCGCCAAGGACACAAGCGTTTTTTCGCCTCCCGAAAGCATCTCCAAATTGGTTATCTTCTTCCGTGGTACGCTCACGTCTACCTCCACGCCTATTTCCAAATCCGGTTCTTCTTCGTTTTTCACTTCGCCGTTTTCATTCCCAGATTCTCTATTCTCTATTCCCTCTTCTATAGTGGGCGGTTTTTTTACCTCCAAAGACAATTTCGCCTTGCCGCCGCCGAACATCAGGCGGAAATAGTTGTTGAACTCTTCGCTGATCGCGTGGAAGGCTTTTTTGAAATCGTCGTGAATGCGCTCGTCCAAATCCTTGATGAGCGCCTTGAGGTCGGCCGTTGCTTTTTCGAGGTCGGCGATCTGCTTAGTCAAAAATTCGTACCGCGCTTCGCTCTCATCCGCCTCCTTTATCAGGTTCGCGTCTATCTCGCCGATCGCCGCGAGTTCTCCCCGCAGACGCATCAGTTTTCTCTCCGTCTCGCCCCACGCCTCGGGCGAAAGTTCGGTGGCGCCCACCGGCGGACTGGCCATATTCAGTTCCCCTAACGACCGGCCCAAGGCGAGCCATTCGCGCTCCAGATCCTTCAAGCCGATCTGCAATTTCTCTTTTTCGAGAAGCTGGCCCTGGATCCTTTGCTCCAGTGCCCGGGCATTGTTCTTTGCTTTGTTCAAAGCCTCGACACGCTCGCGAAAGACCTGATTGGATCTTTGCTGGGACGCAGCTATTTCTTCTTCCTCTCTCTGCAATTTTTGAATGGCCTCTTTCTTTTCCTTGAGCGTCCCTTTTATCTTCTCCGCTTGGGCGACAAGACTCTTGTCCAAGACGACGCTTTCGCCCTCAATTAGCTTCTTGAGACGGGAAAGCCATTCGTCCATCTCCCGCTTCACCGAGGCGAAATCGTCGGCGCTCCGCCAGGCAACGATGTCTTTCCGCAGGTCCTGAACGACAAGTTTCAGTTCGGCCGCCGAATGGTCGGCGGGAGCGACGGCCTTTTGCATCTCAAGCCGTGCCTCGAGCTTCGCTAGCTCGAGCGCCAAGCCGGACTCCTCCTGAACGGCTGCTTTTATATTCTCGCGGATAGCCCGTGCCTTCTCGAAATCGGTATCGGTGTTCTTGTCCTTTTCCAAAATTCTCTCCTGGCCGGCGATCTCGCGGTTCGCGGAGGAAAGCTCTTCCTGCAGCTCGCGGAGCGGCGCGTCCACCTTGGCGAGACCGGAGGCAAGCGCTTTGTGGCG
>CAYRVA010000068.1:0-3454 GCA_964427645.1 uncultured Candidatus Saccharibacteria bacterium
CTCTTTGACGTAGTCCATGATGGTTTTCGTTTCTTCAGTGTTGTAACCGAGGTTCTTCAAAGCGGGACCAACGCTCTCGTTCACGATCTTCATCCAGCCGCCGCCCACGAGCTGCTTCATTTTGACGAGGGCGAAATCCGGTTCGATGCCGGTCGTATCGCAATCCATCATGAAGGAAATGGTTCCGGTCGGAGCGATGACCGTAACCTGCGAATTGCGGTAACCGTGCGCCGCGCCGCTGAGGTAGGCCTCTTCCCAAACCTTCTGCGCTTCGCTGCCGAGCTTCTGGTCGTTCAAAAGGCCCAGGTCGATCTTTTTCGACTCCGCGCCGTGCATCTTGATGACGTTGAGCATCGGTTCGCGATTCACCGCATAGCCGGCGAAAGGACCGATGTGCGAAGCCACAACGGAGGACATACGATAAGCCTCGCCGGACATGAGGGCAGCAATCGCTCCGGCCCAAGCCCGGGCCTCTTCCGAATCGTAGGCCAAGCCTTTGGTCATAAGGAGCGCGCCCAGGTTAGCGAAACCGAGCCCGAGCTCCCGGAAATTTCTGGCGTTTTCGGCGATCTTTTCCGTGGGGTAAGCCGAACTGGAAACGATGATCTCCTGAGCCAAGATGAAAATATCCACGGCTTGCTTGAAAGCTTTCACGTCGAAAGTGCCGTCCTCGTTCAGGAACTTCAAAAGATTGATGGACGCCAAGTTGCAAGCGGAGTTGTCGAGGTGCATATACTCGCTGCACGGATTCGAGGCGTTTATGCGGCCCGAGTTCGGGCAGGTGTGCCATTTATTGATGATCGTGTCGAACTGAACGCCCGGATCGCCGCATTGCCAGGCCGCGTCGGCGATCGAGTCCAACACCTCGCGCGCCTTGTAGGTCTTCGCGACCGCGCCCGAAACGCGGAAACGGGTGTTCCATTCTCCGTCGCGTTCCACCGCTTCCATAAAGTCGTCGGTGATGCGAACGGAGTTATTGGCGTTTTGATATTGAATCGAGTTCCAAGCCTCGTTGTTCAAGTCGGCCATGTTGTATCCCGCCTCCATCAGGGCCCGAACTTTCTTCTCCTCTTCCGATTTGGCACGGATAAAATCCATGACGTCAGGATGATCGATGTTCAAGACCACCATTTTCGCCGCCCGGCGCGTCGTGCCGCCGGACTTGATCATGCCGGCGACGGAATCAGCGCCGCGCATGAAAGAGACCGGCCCCGAAGCGTAACCGCCCTTCGAGAGCTGTTCCATCTTGGAACGCAAGTTCGAGAGGTTCACGCCCGCACCCGAACCACCTTTGAAGATCATTCCTTCCGTCTTGATCCAATCCAGGATGTCGCGCATCTGGTCCTCCACCGAAAGAATGAAACAAGCGGAGCACTGCGGGTGTTCCTGTGAACCGACGTTGAACCAAACGGGACTGTTGAAGGAACCTTTTTGTTGGACCAGAATGTGCGTGAGTTCGTCCTCGAATATTTGAGCTTGCGCCGGACCGGTGAAATAACCGTTTCGTTCGCCCCACTCGCGGAGGACGCGGGTGACGCGGCCGATCATTTGCTTCAGGCTCTTCTCACGCTCGGGTTTGCCGAGCTGGCCGCGAAAATACTTGGCGACCGTGATGTTCACGGCGTTTTGCGACCAAAAATCCGGGAATTCCACGTCCTTCTGCTCGAAAATCTTTTTTTCACCGCCGCCAACCGAAGCATCGCGCTTCACCCACTTCACTTCGCTCATGGGATCGACGCCCGCTTTCGTGAAGAACCGCTTGATCGGCAAGACGGATTTCTTCGAGACCTTTTTTCTCTCCCCTTTCGCCTTCGCCGCTTTTGCAGCGTTCCTTTTAATGGACATGGAATTTAAAAATTGAACGACATAGTCAATTTTAAAAGTCGGTCCGTAAACCGCAACAGTGGATAACTCCCCTAAAAACAAAAAAGCCTGGCCTTTGTCCATCCCTTGCCCTCCGAGGAAAGAAAATCCCCGCTCAAACGGGGTAAAGAAGGGCAAAGAGTTGACACTTATCTCTTTTTCTTTCGCAGGAACGTCGGAATCTCCCAAGCCTCCCCTCCTTCGGTCTTGATATTGCCACCCTTGGCCGGTTTTTCCTTCCCGCTCTCCATCCCGAGCTCCATCGTTTCACTTACGGGTGTAACATCGGCGAGTTTCGGCTCGGTTTTCTTGGGTTCGCTCGCCATAAAAAGACTGGGCAAGCCCTGCCTTTGAGAGAACATGCTGTTGAAGCCGGTCGCAATAACGGTCACCTTGATGGCCTTATCCTTCAAACCGCGGTCATAGTAGGCTCCGAAGATGACCCGAGCGTTCGAATCCAGGCCGCCGGAGATTGTTTTCGCGATATCGTTGATCTCGGCCATCTTGAGGTCCCGGCCGCCGGCGATCGAGAAGAGCACGCCCTTCGCTCCTTCCATCGACACTTCGAGAAGCGGAGAATTGACGGCGTTCCCTACCGCTTTGACGCTCCGGTCCTGGCCCGAGGCCGTACCGATGCCGATAAGGGTCGTGCCCGCCTCCTTTAATATGGACTTGATGTCGGCGAAATCGACGTTCACTATCCCGGGAGTGTTCACGAGCTCCGCGATGGCCTTGATGCCCTGCTTCAATATCTCGTCGATGAAGGCGAAGGCGCGCATCACGGAGGTATCCTTGTCGATCAAAGTGAAAACGCGGTCGTTCGGGATAACAATCAAGGAATCCACCTTCTCTTTGAGACGGGACAAGCCTTCTTGGGCGATGGTCGCCCGCTGGGCTCCTTCGAAGGAGAACGGCTTCGTGACGACGGCGACGGTGAGGATCCCTTTTTCCTTGGCGATCTCCGCAACGACCGGCGCAGCTCCCGTTCCCGTGCCGCCGCCCATTCCGGCCGTTATGAAAATGACGTCCGCTCCCTCGAGCGCTTCGCCGATCTCGGAACGGTTCTCTTCGGCCGCTTGTTTGCCGATCTCCGGGTTCATACCGGCTCCGAGTCCCCGAGTGAGGGCTCGGCCGATATAAAGTTTTTTGTGAGCCGAAGCGTAATCGAGGTCTTGCGCGTCGGTGTTCAAGGCGATGAATTCCACGCCGCGCGGACGATCGCTCTCCATCATTCGCGTCACGGCGTTCCCGCCCATGCCGCCCAAACCGACCACAACGATCTTAGTCAGGCCGTTTTGATTCCTCACGCTCTTCTTAGGTGCGGAAGCCGATTGGGATTTCTTGTGTTTCTTTTTAGACATTTAAGTTATCCTTTAAAAATTTTTACGGTATCAAATTCTTCAAAAACCCTTTGAGACCGGCGGAACCGAAACTCATTTGGGGACGACGGCTTTCTGCTTGTCCCCGCAAAGTGAGACCGATCGCGCAAGCAAAGGAAGGGTCGTCCATTAGTTCCTGGTGGGTCGGATTTAAAATTTCGAACGGCGCGAGATTCGGCAGCCCGAGTTGAACCGGCAATCTGAGCTCCGTC
>CAYRVA010000069.1:0-3350 GCA_964427645.1 uncultured Candidatus Saccharibacteria bacterium
GGAAAAGAATAGGAATGCCCGTCGATCGTCACTTTCACGACGTAATCCCCGGCCGAAGACCAGATATGATCTATGACCGTGATATTGCCCTGGTTCAGGTCGCCGGAATCCGTCGTTCCGTCCCCCCAGGTCACGACGTACGCCTTGCCGCTGTTCAAGGAAAAGTAGATCGGCACCCCCACGTCGGTCGTGATGGTCGCCGGAGGCGGCGGGATGAGGAAAGCGGCGCTTGAAGGCGCGGGCGCGGTCCCCATCGCGACCGGCAAGACGGGCGGCGTCGCGGTGGCCGCACCGGAGATCCCCTGCCCCAGGCCCGTTATGGCGGCGCCCAATCCGCTCAAGGCGCCGCCGACCGAGGTTTTTATTCCGGCGAGCGCATCCGTCGCGCTCGCAACCGCTTCCTTTGCGGACGTCACCTTCTCCGCGACCGTGCTTGCCGTGCTGCTCGCTCCCGCCACGTAGGTCTGGGCCTTTTGCCACAAAGAAGAAAGCGGCGCGCCGTTGAACCACTTGATGTAAGCGGCGTAGCCGACGTAGATCACGGCGGCGGCGAGCGCAAGATAATATCCAGCGCAATATCCGCATTGGTCAGGCGCCGATCTCGTCCTTGCCGACGTCTTCCACGAGAACTTTCGGGACCTTGATCGTCCCCTTTTTCGTCTGGTAGTTTTCGAGAATGGCCAAGAGCGGCCTCTGCGAGAAGGCGGTCGCGTTCAGCGTGTGCAGGAATTCCTTTTTTCCGCCCTTCGTTTTGTACTTGGCGTTTATTCCCCGCGCTTGGAAGTCGGTGGTATTGGAACAAGAATGGGTCTCGCGGTAGGCGTTTTGGCTGGGGAACCAGGTTTCGACGTCGTACTGCCTCGCACCCACCCAGCCCATGTCGCCGGTGCAAATATGGACGACGCGGTACGGCAATTCGAGCGCCTGCATCAGTTTCTCTTCGAAGCCGAGGAGGTTTTGGTGCTCTTCCTCGGACGTTTCCGGTTTGGCGAACGAGAACATCTCCACCTTGTCGAACTGATGGACCCGGAAAATGCCCTTCGTATCTTTGCCGTAAGAACCGGCCTCGCGCCGGAAGCACGATGAAAAGCCGACGTAACGCTTCGGCAGTTCCTCCTCGGGGATCACGTCGTTCATGTGCAGCGGACCCAGGGTATGTTCGGCGCTCCCGATGAGATAAAGCTCGTCCTTCGGCAGGAAGTAACGTTCTTCCTTATCCTTCGCCGAAAGGGCGCCCATTCCCGTATAGACCTCCCCGCGGATCATGTCCGGCGGGATGACCGGAACGAACTTTTCCTTGACGAGCGTCTTCATGGCGAGCCGGACCAGAGCCAACTCCAAGAGCACTCCGTCGCCCATCAGGTAACCAAAGCGCGAACCGGCGACGGCAGCCGCCTTCTTGGTGTCGATCAGACCGAGGTTCTCGCCCAAAACGGCGGCGTCGAGCGGTTCGAAGTCGAACGTCGGCCTCTTGCCGACCTCTCTCAGCACCTTGTTGCCGCTTTCGTCCTTGCCGACCGGGACGTCGGGGAAAGGCAGGTTCGGCAGGCGCATCAGAACCTCATCGCGTTTCGTGGCGAGCGTCGCCCGCTCGGCTTCGATCTCCGTGATGCGCTGCTTCAAAAGCTGGGCCTTGCTGATGAGGTCCGCTTTTTGCTCCTTGGCGAGCTCCTCGCTCACGCCGTTCTGTTCCGCCTTGAGCTCATCGATGATCTTCGTTTTCGCCCGCCAGTCGGCGTCGAAGCGCAGGAACTTGTCCACTAGTTTTGGATCGGCGTTCTTCTTCGCCACGCCGTCCTTCACGATATCCGGTTTTTCCCGGATCAAATTGATGTCTAACATTTTTATTTTAAGATTGAATTAATCGACGAAACGCCTGAATAAGGCAAAAAATGGGTGGATCCGCCAGCCGGCGGATTTGCGGGAACTCAACGAATATTGCGCGATGATGTCTTTGAATATCTCCATTTTATTTCTCCTCCCTCATTAACGGAAAGAATACCGTTTCCCTGATGGGCTTGTCCATAAGGACGGCAAAAAGGCGTTCGGACACGCCGAAACCGGCCGCCGGCGGCATGCCGTACTCCAGGGCCTCGACGAATTCCTCGTTCGCCATTTGAGCTTCCTTGTCCCCGGCCGCCCGCAGCTTGGCCTGATCCTCGAAACGCTTGCGCTGATCGATCGGGTCGTTAAGCTCCGAAAATCCCTTTCCGAGCTCCGTCCCGGCCGCCATGATCTGAAAACGCTCCACTTTCCAAGGCTGCCCAGGCACGCGCTTTGCGAGAGGTTCGATCTCGACCGGTGGATCAACGAGGAAACAGGGTTGGACAAGCTTCGGCCGGACGGTCTTTTTGTAAACGAGGTCGATGAGGCGCCCCTTCCCCGCATTGGGCGCGAACTCCACCTTGAGTTCCCGGGCTTTGCGCTTGAGATCTTCGAGGGTCGCCGTTTTGAGGTCCAGCCCGGCGTGTTTTTTGAAAAGTTCAAAATACCCGTACTTCGGCCATTTCTTCCCCCAGTCGATCGTCGTCCCTTCCCGCTTCGTCTTCAACGATCCGGCGACCGCTTTGACGGTCTTTTTGTAGAGTTTTTCCATGAACGCCATCATGTCATCGTAATCGGCGTAAGCCCAGTATATTTCGAGCTGGGTATAATCCTGCAGGTGCTCCCGGTCGATCCCCTCGTTCCGGAAAATGCGGCCGATCTCGAATATCTTTTCGAAACCGCCGACGAGCATTTTCTTGAGCGAGAGTTCCGGCGAGATCCTCAGGTAAAAATCGCGGTCTAGAGCATTGTGATGCGTGATGAAAGGTTCGGCCTCCGCTCCGCCGGGCACTCCTTCCAAGACCGGCGTTTCCACCTCAAGGAAACCGGCCTCCAAAAGAAAGTTCCGGACCGTCTGCCAAAAGGCGTTCTTCTTCACGAAGATCCGGCGCACCTCCGGGTCCAAGACCGAATCGAGATAACGCTTTCTCAGGCGCGTTTCGTCGTTTTCGATGCCGAACCACTCCTTGGGGATGGGCCGCAAGGCTTTCCCGGCGAGGACGGCCTCTTTGGCCGAAAGGCTTTTTTCTCCCCGGGCCGTTTTCATTAAAAAGCCTGTGGTGCTCAGGAAATCCCCGCCATCGAGCGAGGAACGCAGGCGCGCGAAATCGAGCGTTTCATCCTTCTTGAGAAGCACCTGGATCTTGCCGCTTCCGTCCTGGAGGTCCGCAAAAACTATCTTCCCCTGGTCGCGCAAGGCCATCAGGCGGCCGGCGCGCGATATCTTCTTTTTAGCTCACCCCATGGCGGCACACCGCTCCAGCGACTCCGCGTCCGGCATTGTTCTTTTGACGACCACTGGAGAA
>CAYRVA010000070.1:0-3321 GCA_964427645.1 uncultured Candidatus Saccharibacteria bacterium
GAGCGTGGAGAGCGTGGCGATGCCGATGATCCGCACTCCCTCTAAAACAGCGGCCTCCTTGGCGTTTTGGGTGGGTAGGAAAACGTTCTTGAGGCCGTACCGACGGGCAAGAAGCGCGGCGTTCAATGCTCCCGAAACCGGCCTCAAAGAACCGTCCAGAGACAACTCGCCCAAAAAGAGGGATTCTTCGGCGGGGAACGGAGCGATCTGTTCGCTTGCAAGGAGATAGGAAACGGCGATCGGGAGATCAAAGCGCGAACCAACCTTTTTCACGTCGGCCGGGGCGAGGTTCACAGTGATGCGCCGGTTCTCCTTGGTCGGCGGCTTGATGCCGGAATTTTTCAGTGCGGAGTTGACCCGCTCTTTGGCTTCGGAGACGGCCTTATCGGCGAGGCCGACAATATTAAAAGAATGGAGGCCAACGTTCAAATCAGCCTCCACTTCCACGAGTTCCGCTTTTACACCGGCGAGTTCCGCCGAAAGGACCTTCGGCACTACCCTCCCCATCAAACCATTTTAGCACGCCTACCGGCGCGGCGAGGTTTTGAGCTTACAGGCCCGGCAAAGCAAAGACTCCGGGTTCACTTCCAATATCTTAGCCTCTATCGGCTTGCCGCAGTTCTCGCAAATACCGTAAGTACCGTCTTTGATCTTCTGGAGCGCTTTTTCGATCTGTTCGAGCCTGGCGTCTTGGGATTTTTTGACGCTCAAGTAATTTCCCCTTTCCTCCGATTCGTCCGACTCCTCTTCTCCGTGGTCGATGTCGTCGCCGAAATCGAGGGTTTCTTTGAAGCGCGCCATATCTTTTTCGATCGCTTCCTTCTCCGCGATGAGGCGTTTCTCCGCCTTGACCAACTCTTCCTTGTTCATGAAGGAGATTTTACTCCCTTTTCCCGGCTAAATCAAAAACCCCGCCAGTCTATGAACTGGCGGGGTTAAGACACCGTTTAAAGTTTGCTCAAAGCGTCTTTGAAGCCGTTGTAGGAGGTGCTGATGATGAGGGTTCTTCCGGACCAGCCGTAGTTTAAAGCGGACCCGTTTCCGAAAGTCAGGTACCTGTTGGTCACGCCGGAGGTGCTGCCGCTCTTCCAGCTTCCGGCCGCCCCCGGGTCTTGCGTGAAGGCGCCGGTCCAACTGGTGCTAGCCTCGAAGATTTGGTTGAAGGCCGATTTTACGGCAGCCAAGCTCGAACTCGAATTCACTGACGTGATGTAGCCGAGCCACTGCGTCCCGCTCGCGTCCGCGTAAACGAAGCCGGCCGTGCCTTGATCGTTCCACGCTCCCTGAAGGGCGGCAGAGGAACTAAGGTCCATGCCGAAGACCGATTGCATCACGCTCGCGAAGCCGGTGGGATTGCCGTTTTGGTCTTGATAAGCGACTTCGACCAATTTCGGCGCATTGGCGGTGCTAATACCCAAACTGGCGATGGTCGCCCCGGTCGTCACTGTCGTCGCGGTCAAGCTCTCTTCGGCCGGTGTCTTAAAAAGAGAAACATGCGGTTGGGGTTGGACTGCCGGCGCAGTGGTCGTAGCGGGAGTTTGGGTCTCGGTCGTGGTGGCGGTGCTCGTCTCGGTGGACGTAGGCGTCGACGGTTGGGACGCAGGATTGGTTTCCGTGGGCGCCGGCTGGAGCGTCGGTGTCTCGAAGAACATCGGATAGATCACGAAATAGCCGAGGACGGCCAAGCCGATGATTATTATCACCGTCACGATGCCCACAAAGAGGCCCCTCCCGCCTTTTTTCTTCTCCGGTAACGGGGAAGGAGAGCTGGTGCCGCTTCCAGGCGTACCGATCGTCGGCGGTGCCCCGAAGTCCATTTGAGGCAGGTTGAAATCGCTTGTTGGTCCGCTGGAGGGCTCCTTCATCGCCATCCCGGCGGGTGGCGGCGGGGGCGTCGGGTTCCCGGAAGGGGTATAAGGCTTCGGCGTTTCACCGCTTTTGATCGAGTTCAGGTCCGACCCCATGGTCCGGACGCCGAAACTCGGCGCGCCGCCTTGGCTAGGCGTGATCGGCGATTCTCCCTCGCCCGTTCCTATGGGCGTCCCGGCGCCGAAACCGGCATTGAAGTTATCGTTTGCCATCACCTCCATTATAACAAACCCGCCGATAAGGCGGGTTGTGGACATCAATTTCAGGCGCCTTATTTTTCTTTGAGCTGTTTTACTGAAAGCGCCAACTTTCCTTCTTCGGCCCGGATGACCTTGGCCCGGACGACGTCGCCGATCTTTGCTACGTCTCCGATCGCTTTTACGAACCCGTCCTTGAACTCGGAAATGTGGACCATTCCGTCCTTCCCGCCGCCCAGATCGACGATGGCGCCGAAGTCCAGGAGTTTGATGACCGGACCCTCCACGATATCGCCTATTTTGTACTCTTTGGTGATGCTTTGGACCGCCGCCACGGCTTTGTCGACGAGGCGTTGCTCGACGCCCGAGATAAACACGGAGCCGTCCTCTTCAATATCTATGCCGACTTGGTTTTCGCAGTCGGCGATAATGCCGTTGATGACCTTGCCGCCGGGGCCGATGAGCTCGCCGATCTTTTCTGGATTGATGTGAATGGTCACGATCTTTGGGGCGTAGGGCGAAAGCTCGGTCCTCGGGTGAGCGATCGTTTTCTCCATTACTTCCAGGATGTGAAGCCGGGCCTTTTTGGCGGCCGCGAGAGCCTCGGTGAATATCTTTTCGTTGATGCCGCCGATCTTAACGTCCATTTGGATGGCGTTCACGCCATCGCGCGTGCCTGCCACCTTGAAATCCATGTCGCCGTAGTGGTCTTCCGGACCCTGGATGTCGGTCAGTATCTTATAGTCGCCCTTGTCATTGGACATCAGCCCGATCGCGATGCCGGCCACGTGTTTCTTCACCGGCACGCCGGCGTCCATAAGTGAAAGAGATGCGGCGCAGGTCGAAGCTTGGGAAGAAGATCCGTTCGAGGACAGGGTCTCGGCGACGATTCGGATGGTGTAAGGGAAATTCTCCACCTTCGGTATCATCGGCGCGACGGCTTTGGCCGCTAGGGCGCCGTGACCGATCTCGCGCCGACCAGGTCCGCGGGATCGACCCGCTTCGCCCGTCGCGAACTTGGGGAAATTATAGTGGAGCATGAACCGTTTCTTGCCCGTCGTTTCCATCGTCTCTATGAGCTGCTCCGCTCCGGGTGCGGCAAGGGTCGTGACAGCCAAAACGTGCGTCTCGCCGCGGGCAAAAACGGCCGAGCCGTGCGTGCGGCGGAAAAGCCCGACTTCGGCCAAAAGGTCGCGCACCTCGTCCATAGCCCGACCGTCGACGCGGAGTCCCCGTTTGATCGCTTCGTCATGAC
>CAYRVA010000071.1:0-3278 GCA_964427645.1 uncultured Candidatus Saccharibacteria bacterium
CCGCCGAGCGAAGCGAGGCGGGTATCTTCAACTTGCAATTTCCTAAATGGTGCCCTCGGCAGGAATCGAACCTGCACCTTCTCCTTCGGAGGGAGATATTCTATCCATTGGACTACGAGGGCCTGTTCCAATGAGTATGCCCAACGCGAGCCAGAACATCAACTGTCCGCTCCAAAGATCCCAGTAAAAATGATCGACAAGACCGAAAACGAGCGTACCGACCACAAGAACGAGCGCGAACCAGGGATCGCTGTCCTTGGTTTCGAGCCAAGCCCGGAACTTCTCACAGAACAAGACGGCGAGAAGTGCGAGGAATACAACGAGACCAAGAATCCCCGTCTCGGCCATCATTAAGAGGTAAATATTGTGGATGGGTTGGATCTGGAAAGAATATTTGAGGCCGAAACTTCCGTACCAGCCATCTTTCTCCGCCGTAAGAACCTGGTTCTTCATCCCGACGCCCAGAGGGTAGGTTTCGGGAAACTTCAAAAGGCCGATGCGGTCGTAGGCAACCCGGTCCGCGACCGACGGTTCAGCTGCGGAGAAACCAGTGCGGGCGAAAATGAGCCAGCCGCCGACCGGCACCAAAAATGCTCCGGTGGCGAGAAGCACTATGACAAGCGCGATGGATTGGCGGCGCGATCCTTTCCGGAAAAGTCCGTAAACAAGCAGGGCTGCTACCGTCAATCCGGAAACTATCCAGCCGGAGCGCGAGAAAGTAAATATCAAACCGGCGAGGATAAAAAAGAAACCAGCGGCAAAACCGATGCGCGACCAAGGCCGCTTGACTTGATAAAGGAGGTAGACCGCGGCAATGAGACCGAAACCAAGGAAGGCCGCCAGAATGTTCGCGTGCGGCATGGTGCCGTAACTTCTGAGGTATGCCAGTCCGCCGGCCGCCACCCGAGCGATACCGGGGGTTGCGAGGCCGATGACCGATTCGCCTAGAAACCTAAGGCCTAAACTTGCCTGTTCCCGGAATTGAAGCAGGGCAACGGCGCTCTGAAAGAGCGCGGAAGTGAAAAGAGCCGACGTCAAGCTACGGAGGGACGCCTTCCCTCGCTTTAAAAGCCCGGCGAGACCCAAGGCGAAGGCGGCGAGAAGGACCAGGCGCGTCCAGCCGTAAACGGCGAGGGCCGGCTGCACCGACCAAAACACCGGCAAAAACGCCAGCAGAGAAAGCACGGCGAGAAACTTAACGTACCTGCCCCGCCACTCAATGGAACGGAAACCCCAAAAAATCAGAAAGAACAAAAGAAGGAGGTCGGTGCCATAAAGGAACACTCCGTGGTACTCGGAAACGCTCGCTGTGGCGCTCCAAAAAAACTTCTTGGTGCCAAAAGGGATGGCGAAAACGAGAAGCCAGATCACGACTTCCCTTAAATGGAAATGGAGCCATTTCATACCAAACTGATTATCTCAAAAATAGCGGCGGCAAGAAAGACGGCGTAGAGAAGCCAAGACAACGGACGAAACTTGTTTTTGGGCACCAGCCGGCGCCAAATATGGACCACGAGAGCGCTGTCGAACGCCAAAAACAGTCCGCCTAAAAGGCTGATGACCGAAAGAAAGTTGTTGAAACCAGCGAGGTAGAAAATGACCGGCAAACAAACGACCGCAAGCGCGCTCCAGGACCTCGGTGTCTTGAGGTCGTATTCGAGCATCTCTTTGGCGTTGAGGCCGATAACGATGTACGACTTCCAGATGGCGATAAGGCCGACAACACCAAGCAGAGCAAGAACCGTCGGAGGCAGCCCGCCGAGGCCGCTCAACGTGTCCGGCGTCGGAGCGGGCGTGAGGCGCAAAACACCGATGGCGAATACGAAATACACCACAGCGGCCAGGAAGGTTCCTTGGAAAGCCACACCGGAGACGGAAAGCGACCGCCCGCTTCCTTCACTTTTTCTTTTCTCCTCAACCACTTGAGCCATGGCCGACCGGCCGGCAAGAGCAAAAAGGAGCGGACCGAAGGGCAAGAAAAATTCGGCGACACCGCCAAGCGACGGGGCCGCCCCCGCAAGAGAGGCGCGACCGAAACCGAAAATGGCGAGTATGAAAACGATGATAGCGGCAACGCCGATGAACTCCGTCCACCCCAAGACGCTCAACCGGAAAAAAATGAAGAGGGAGCCAAGAGACCAAAAAGCAAGCAAGAAGACCGCCCCGCCCCCGTTAAAAATGAGCGCGCCGAAGGTCGGCGCCAGAATGAGATAAACGGTGAGAATCAATAAAAATTCGGCGACGATTATCAAGGACGACAAGCGCCAAGCCCACTCGCTCATGCTTTCCTTCAAAAAATAAAGGAAGTTGTGGCCGGGCGGGGCGGTGAGGAGAGACTCGCCGTAAAAACGGTGAACGAGATAATAAATAGAGGCGAAAACAACAAGATAGCCGGCGGCGAGGAGCCAGCCGACGCGGGAGAAAATATATGGCAAAGAAAAAATACCGGCACCAAGGATGGTGCCCGCCAAAATCATGACCGCGAACAAAGAGTTCTTGTTCATTTTCATATAGATTCCGACCGAGACGGACCAGATCCCCGGAAACCAATCTCAAGGAACCTGAGTGCCGGCCAGCGGCCGGAGCGCTGCCTTCCATATCCCCGAGCCGGGCCAGAGCTCAAGCCACGAAGTAAACTTCGTCTCCTTCGCGGACCTTATCTTTAACCTTGATACCCACTTCCTGGTTTTCCTTCGCTTCTTGGATCGCTTGATGGTCGTACTGCATCGACCGGATCGTATCCTCGAAGTCGGTCGTTGCTCCTTTGAAATGAAGTTTGACCCCGACCGGCATCGCCTTGGCGAACTTGACGATCGCTACCTCCAAACCGCCGTAATAGTGCGTTACGACACCGACCGGCTTTTCCGCCTTGGACCCGCTATTTCCTTTTGGTTTGAGAAAATTGAACATCCTTTTCTTGTTTCCTTCAAAGAATGCGACCTTTAACGCCGTTCTTGGCCTCTTCTTCTTTGATGAGCTTTTCTACTTTATCGAGGAGTCGCGACGGTTCGTCGTCGAAGACCACGGTGCCCAACCCCCGGTGGGCGTTCTCCAAAATACCGCGGATCATATCCGCCGTCCCGCCCGTTCCTTCCAAGACTCCGATCGGTTTGTGGTCCTCAAAGGCAATGGTGAATTCGTTCAGGGTCCCCGTCCGGCCGCAAATGGTTATGACGGCGTCCGCCGAACGCGTAAGAAGCAAATTTCGGCCGGAATAGTCGAAACCGGTGTAAACAATTATATCGTGATAGTCGATTGGTAAGTGGTAGGTCTTTACG
>CAYRVA010000072.1:0-3229 GCA_964427645.1 uncultured Candidatus Saccharibacteria bacterium
CATCATGGCGGCCATCATCGAAAAACGCGTTGACCTGATCTCCCGGGCGCCGGGTATCGGGGAAAAGACGGCCGGCCGAGTCGTCTTGGAGCTCCAGAATCGCATCAAAATGCCGAAAGCGAACGCGCTTTCGCAGGCAATGGGCGTTAATGCCGAGGTGGAGGAGGCTCTCGTTGGTTTGGGTTACAACCGGTCCGATGTGCGTCGGATCCTTGGTGAAGTCGATGCGGACAAGAACACGCTCGAAGGAAAGTTGCGCGAGGCGCTGCGGATAATGGGTAGAAGAAAATAATGGCCGGCTCCTGGGGAAAAACCAACAGCGCGCTCGACGGTTTGAGGAAAAACCCCTTTTTACGGGCGCTCTACAGGCTTTCTTGGGCGCCCCGAGCCTATCACTTTTCTCTCGCTCTTCTCGGGGCGGTCGTGTATCTTTTCCCGAGCCGGAAGATAAAGGTCATCGGCATCACGGGAACGAAGGGCAAGACGACGACGGTAGAACTAATAAACGCCGTCCTCGAGGCAGCCGGTAAAAGAACAGCCCTTCTTTCCTCGCTGCGCATCAAGATCGGCGACCGGAACGACAGGAACCTCTTCGGCAACACGATGCCGGGACGCTTTTTCGTCCAAAGTTTTTTCCGCGAGGCCGTGAGAGCGGGGTGTGAGTACGCCGTCCTCGAAGTGACCTCCCAGGGCGTCGCGCTCTCGCGCCACCGCTTTATCAGGTGGCGGAGCGCCGCCATTACGAACCTGGCGCCGGAGCACATCGAATCCCACGGCTCTTTCGAGAACTACCGCAAGGCCAAGCTCGCCTTTTTAAAAAAGGCGGCGAGTATGAAAGCGCCCGTATTTCTTAACGAGAAAAATGAACACTACGGTTTTTTCCTCAAAGCCCTATCCGGCAAAAAAATAATCCCGTTTTCGAAGGACGACGCCGAAAGGTTCGGCATAGAAAACTCCGATCTAAACAGCGATTTTTACAGAGAAAACATGGCTTTGGCCTACAAAGTGACCAAAAATTTGGGGGTGCCGGACGAAATCATCCGGAGGGTGCTCTCCTCCTTCCGGGGCGTCCCGGGGCGTTTCGAATTCCTTCAGAAGGAACCGTTCGCCCTGATCGTGGACTATGCCCATACGCCCGACTCGCTTGAGGCGATATACAAAGCAGTTAGACCGGAAGAGATCTTCGGCGGCAAGGGGCGTCTCATCGCCGTTTTGGGAGCGGCGGGCGGTGGGCGCGACAAGTGGAAGAGACCGAAGATGGGTGCTATCGCCGCGACCTATTGCGACGTTTTGATCCTCACGAGCGAAGATCCTTTCGACGAGGACGACCGGGAGATAATCCGACAACTGCGTTCCGGTTTCGGGGATTCGGCGGTGCCGCGTCTCAAAAGCGAGAATACTCTCGAGATATTTGACCGGAAGGAAGCGATAGGGAAAGCGATCGCGCTCGCGCGCAAGGGCGATGTCGTGGTTCTGACCGGCAAAGGCAGCGAACCCTATTTAAGGGCGGCGAACGGTAAAAAGATCCCTTGGAGCGAGAAGGAAATCGCGCTCGAATACTTGAAAGGTCTATAATAACTTCATGAAGATTACTTTTTGCGGAGCGGCCCGGACCGTGACGGGCTCCAACTATCTTTTGGAGGAGGGAGGGACGAAGATCCTCGTCGATTGCGGATTGAACCAAGGCCCGAGCTACTGCGAAGACCTCAACTTCGAGCCGTTCAGTTACGATCCCAAGGAAGTTCAAGCGGTTTTCGTGACTCACGCCCACATCGATCACATTGGCCGATTGCCTTCGCTCGTTAAAGCCGGGTTCACTGGTACGATCTACTCTACGCCGCCCACGAAGGATTTCGCTGAACTGCTGCTCCTCGATTCCGAACATCTCTTGGGAGAAGAGGCGGCCAAGCGCCACAAGCCACCGCTTTACGAAATGACCGATATTTTGCATGTGATGGCGCGGTGGCAGAAGCGAAGATATCACGAGGCCGTCAAAATCGGCCCGTTCGAAGTCGAACTTTATGATGCCGGCCACGTCTTGGGCTCGGCCTCGGTCCTTGTAAAATGCAATGGCAGGAAGACGGTCTTTTCGGGCGACCTCGGTAACACGCCGGCGCCCTACATCCACCCCACGGAATACGTTCTCGGGGCCGATGCCGCCCTCGTCGAGTCGGCCTACGGCAACCGCGTCCACGAGGGCGTCGACGAAAGGGAAAGCGCCCTCCACTTAGCCATCGAGGACACGATCCGGCGCGGGGGCGTTCTCATGGTGCCAGCCTTCGCAATGGAGCGGACGCAGGACCTGCTTTACGAGTTGAATTCGCTCGTCGAAAGCGGCGCGATCCCGCGCGTGCCGGTTTTCGTCGATAGTCCACTCGCCATAAAACTCACCGCTGTTTACCAAAAGTACGCCAGTAACCCCGATTATTTCAATAAAGAAGCCGTCGGGCTGATGCGCCAAGGGGATGCCATCTTCGATTTTCCCGGCCTCCATATGACGCTCACTAAAGAACAGTCGAAAGAGATCAACGATGTACCCGGACCGAAGGTCGTGATCGCGGGGGCAGGCATGATGAACGGAGGACGCATCCTTCACCACGCTATTCGGTACCTGCCCGATCCCAAAAGCACGCTCCTTATCGTCGGCTATCAGGCCAGCGGATCTCTCGGAGCGCGTCTTGTTTCCGGCGAGAAAACCGTGAGGATCTTCGGAGAAGAGGTCGACGTTAAAGCGGAGATCCGCCAGATCAGCGGGTATTCGGCTCACGCCGACCGGAACGGTCTTCTGAAGTGGTTGAGCGAGATCGGCCCGTCGCTTGGGAAGGTGTTCGTCGTTCAAGGAGACGAGGAAAGCGCCGTCGCTTTCGGCGAAACTGTCAAAAACGAGCTCAAGCTCGATGCCTCCGTGCCTTCATTGGGCGAAGAAGTGGTGATATAATTTCAGCATGCCAAGGAAGAAGACCAGCGAACCCAACGGTCGCAATCATAACCACAGTTACCATTTAAAGTACAAGATCTGCGTATCGGGAGCGGCCGAGACCGGTCACTGCACCCGCGATACCCTGGAAAAGGCGGAGGAAATCGGCGCGGAGATCGCGAGGCGCGGCCACATCCTTGTGACCGGCGCGACGATCGGCGTGCCGTACTTTGCCGCGAAGGGCGCAAAGGATGCTGGCGGCATCGTCATCGGTCTTTCACCCGCGGCCTCCAAAATGGCCCACGTAAAGAC
>CAYRVA010000073.1:0-3152 GCA_964427645.1 uncultured Candidatus Saccharibacteria bacterium
ATTGGGAAAGTCCCTGAAAGAGATCGAGGTGGTGGCGCGCGGCAACGGGCCTGCCCGCAACGCCTTAACTTTTCATGTTGAACCGAAGGAAGGAATAACGATAAAATTCATAGCCAAAAAACCCGGTCGGACGATGGAGCTCGAGGAACGCAGGCTTAGTTTCGACTTCCGACGGGGAGGGCGCATTCCCCAGGCCGAGGCCTACGGCAAGCTCCTTTGGGATTGCCTGAACGATGACCAAACGCTATTTGTTTCGAGCGAGGAGATCAAAGCGATGTGGCGATTTATTGACCCGGTGATCGCCGGCTGGCGAAAGGGTTTAACTCCGCTTGCCCGCTACAAGCCGGACTCGGCCGCTATCACCGCTAGATAAGATATTTTTTACCCTGTAATTTCTCCGGCAAGAGGTCATTTTTGGGATAGCGCTCGTAATCTTTGCCGTAGCCGAGGTCTTTCATAAGTTTCGTGACCGGATTGCGAATCTGAAGCGGTATCGGCAAATTGCCGTATTTTTTGACGTCCTCCAAAGCGCGAAAATAGGCCTCGTACGAGCGCTTGGTCTTCGGGGCGCCCGAGAGATAGCAGACGCCGTGGGCGAGGTTAATGGCGCATTCCGGAAGGCCGATCGTCTCGACGGCCCGGAAGACGTTGTTGGCGATCTCCAAGGCCATCGGGTCGGCGAGACCTATATCCTCCGAGGCGAAGATGACCATTCGTCGCGCGATGAACTTCGGGTCCTCCCCCGCTTCGATCATCCGGGCGAGGTAATAAAGCGCGGCATCCGGTTGGGAGGCGCGCATGCTCTTAATGAAAGCGCTTATCGTGTCGTAATGCCCTTCCCCTTTCTTGTCATAGCGAATGTACTTGGATTGCAGAGCGTCCGTGAGCGTTTGGACGTTAACCTCTTTGTACAAGGCCTGCGTCGCTTCGAGGAGACCCAAAAGCTGCCTCGCATCGCCGTTCGCGAAGTTTATCACCCATTCTCGAGCCGTTTTGTCCATGGGAATACCGGTTCGGTCGACGATCTTCGAAAGCTCTTCCGGAGCAAGCTCGTTCAAAACGAAGACGCGACAGCGCGATAAGAGCGGACTGATGACCTCGAAGCTTGGATTTTCGGTCGTGGCTCCGATGAGCGTTATCCGTCCGGTTTCGACGTAAGGCAAAAGGAAATCCTGTTGGGCTTTGTTGAAGCGATGGATCTCGTCGAGGAAAAGGATGGTCGGACGCAGTCCCGCCTGGCCCTTCACCACCTCCTTAACGTCGTCCTTGCCGGCCGAAACGGCGGAAAGCTCCACAAAGTCGGCGCCGAGGGCCTGTGCGTAGATCTTCGCGAGCGTCGTTTTTCCCACCCCGGGCGGTCCCCAAAGGATAAAGGAAAAAAGATGCTTCTTTTCCATCGCCTCGCGGATTGGTTTCCCTTTCCCCACGAGGTGTTCCTGGCCGATGAATTCGGCAAGGGTTTTGGGACGGATCTTGTATGCGAGCGGCTCCATACGCTCGCAGTTTAGGCGTCTTGGAGGATTTAGTAAAACCTTGGCGAACGCTGATCTTAGTTATATCTTTTCCATCAAAATCACCTTAATAACCTGGAGGATTGGAGAATGGAAATCATGAGAGTGATTGAAGCGCCGGCGCTGCCAGATATCCCCGAGTGGGTGCTTGACGCCTTTGTCGGAAAGGATTTCCCCGTTCAAAGCCAGCCCGACGACGAATTGGCCATCGAAAAAGATGACGCCATTAGGGTCCTGGAAGAGAACGGCGAGCGCCAAGCGTCAGATTGGTTGAGGCGCAATCTGGATAAGGTGCAGATAATATTGCCGAGTGCTTACTTCGGCGTCCGAACCCAAAATGTGAACGCCTGAATTTCGGGAGAAGAACGATCTCTGAAAAAAACGAGCCCACCGTCGGATGGGCTCATTTGTTTTGTCATTCTCCGGCGTTCAGGAACGAACGTGTTCCCGGCCCGACGTTGCCGAGGGGCTTGAGGCCGTGCGATTTTTGGTATTTTTCGATGGCTGCCTCGGTTTGAGACCCGTAATAGCCGGTGATCAGGCCGGAGTAGAAGCCGAGAGCGGTCAGGCGGTTTTGAAGCTGGGTTACCACGTCGCCTTTGGCGCCGATGGTGAAATTATAGGTGAATTGGTAAACGCCGCCGGCGCTCGTTCCCGTCGGAGTGTTCGAGGTGGCCGATTGATTGTTGACGACCATGACGTTCACGGGCACGCAAATGTTGTTCGCGTCGCAGACGCTCACCGAAGAGTTGCCAGCGCTCGTTCCGTAGATCATCAGCACGTTACCGTTCACTATGTTGGCGGTTAATGCGGATCCGCCGCTCGAAGAAAGCTTGTAAGGGGTCGTCCCGCCGGATACGAGCAGGTTAATTCCCTGTCCGACCGAGATCACTTGGCTTAAGGTGACCGTCGTTCCCGTGTTGGTAGTCCCGGTACCTACGGTCACGTACAGCGCGGAACATTGACCGCCGCTCTGGCAGACGGTGATCGTAGCCGTTCCGGAATTATTTCCGGACGTCACCGTGATGATGTTGCTGTTCAAGGTGGCGGAAACGATATTAGGATTGCTGTTGGCCGAAATGTAGTATCCGCCGGCTCCCGTTACGGTCGAGTTGAGGGTTTGGTTCGCGGCCATGTTCAAGCTGGAAGGGCTGAGCGTTACCGATGTGGCCCCGGGGACGGCGACGGTCACCGTCATCGTCCCGCAAGCGCCGGATGAGGCGCAGATATTGAGCGTAGCGACGCCGCTTGCTCCGCCGACAAGGGTAAGGGTGTTATTGACGATGTTCGTCTGAACGATGCCGGTATTGGAGTTCGAAGAAACGTAGTAGGTGCCGCTTCCGCCGCTCACAATAACGGCGGAGGCTTGGCCAGGAGAAAGGGTCGGTGCGGACTGGCTGAAGGACAAATTGGCGTAACTCGAGGCCGCGCTGGCCGTCGCGTTGATCACGCTGCAGGAGCTCATGTCCGTAGAACATACGGTGATGGCCGCCGTACCGTTCGTGCTGTTAGCGTACAAACTGACCGTGCTGCCGCTTAAGGTGGCTTGGACGACGTTGGGATTGGAATTGCTGACCACGGAGTAGACTCCGGTTCCCCCGCCGACCGTCACCGAAACGCTTTGGCCGAACGGAATGGAGG
>CAYRVA010000074.1:0-3128 GCA_964427645.1 uncultured Candidatus Saccharibacteria bacterium
GTGTAAGAACGGTAACGTTTTTAGCCGAGGAGTACTAATATGTTCAACTTTCACTTCTTTCTCGTTTAAAGAAGCACATTAATTTCTATCTCAAAAAGCTGATGTGTAGGACGCTGATCATTGCTGATCGGCCGATCTATGTTGATGCCCTTAAAAGGAGCTTTTGTTTGCCGGTGTTCAACCGGAGCGTGCCCCACCCCTTTCCATTCCGAACAGGGAAGTGAAAGCGCTTCGGCTCGATGATACTAACCCTTGTGGTTGGGAAAGTAGAGTATGCCGGCATACAAAAGCCCCTTTTTTGTTTATAATAATTTCGATGGTCAAATACTTGAGTACCCAGAATTTGAATAAATTCTCCGGGAAGACCTGCCTCTTGCGCATCGATTTGAACGTGGAACAGGGAATGCCGCTCGACTCATACCGCCTCGAAGCGGTTCTGCCGACCATAAAATTACTTTTGAAAAACAGGGTCAAAGTAGTTCTTCTTAGTCATAGAGGAAGACCCAATGGCGGTGAAAAGAAATCCTCGCTTGCTCCGTTCGGGCCGATATTTGCGAAGAAACTGAAAACGCCGGTGGATTTTGTTGAAGTGGCGCGGCTTGGGGCGTTACAGAAGGCGATCAAAAATTCTACGGCCAGGTTGGTTCTCGTTGAGAATTTACGTTTCTTCAAAGGAGAAGAAGTGAACGACCCTACATTCGCGCGAGAGTTGGCGAAATGCGGTGACTTTTATGTTAACGATGCCTTTGCCGTTTCCCACCGTGCGAACGCTTCGGTCGCGGCCATCACGAAGTTTTTGCCGTCCTATGCCGGCCTTTTGATGGAAAAGGAGATCGAAAACCTGGGTGGTGTCATTAAAGACACCAACCACCCGTTCACTCTTATCATTGGAGGAGCGAAGATATCCGATAAGCTGGGGGTCGTGAAGAACTTCTGGAAGAGGGCAGACGCCGTCATTGTGGGCGGCGGGCCGGCCAACACATTCCTGCAGGCGGAAGGCATGAACGTCATTGATTCTCTCGTGGACGACGCCGCTCTGCCTCTGATCAAACCGTACCTTAATTCCAAGAAAGTGCATCTGCCGTCCGATCTGAAGTGGCAGGGGAAGAAGATATTGGATGTCGGCCTGCAGACGGTCAAGGAGTACTCGGATGTCATAAAGCGTTCCCGCACGCTCGTCTGGAACGGCCCGATGGGATGGTTCGAGACAAAAGGCTTTGGGAGCGGAACGAAGGGTGTTTGGAAGGCCGTTCTCGCCAACAAGAAGGCTCGCACGGTTATCGGCGGTGGCGAGACTATCGCTTCCTTGAAGCTGGCCGGCAATGTCGAGGTACCGAAGAACGTATTCCTTTCGACCGGCGGCGGCGCCATGCTCGAACACCTTTCCGGCAATAAATTGCCGGGGATAGAATCGCTAAAATGAAACCAATTGTCGTTTTTTATCACGCGAGTTGCCCCGACGGTTTCGGGGCGGCTTGGGCGGCGCGGGCACAAAGTTTCTGCCGGTTTCACCATTCCGATCAAAGGAACGTTCCCATGGAAAAGAATAAAAAAATAGTCGTCAATACGGACGGCGGAGCGAGGGGGAATCCCTGGCCGTCGCGAGTCGCTATACAGCAACTCGCTCCCACGAACCCAGCGGTTCGTGGGCTCCGCCACGGGGAAACTCCCGTTTCCCCAACCCCTTTCCCTGTCCCTGGATTGCCATAACTCAATTTGATTATGCAAAAATTCATGATTTATACGGATGGAGGGGCAAGGGGCAATCCAGGGCCGGCGGCGATCGGTGTCGTCGTGGACGGACGCGAATACGGCGAATATATCGGCAAGGCCACCAATAATGTCGCCGAGTACAAGGCGGTCATATTCGCCCTCAAGAAGGCCAAAGCTCTTCTGGGAGGAGACAGATCCGCCCAAACGGACGTTGAAGTACGGGCCGATAGCGAACTTTTGGTCAAGCAAATGAACGGGGAATACAAGATAAAGAACGAAGAACTTCAACCGCTCTTTTTCGAGATTTGGAACGCAAAGATAGACTTTAGATCCGTCACGTTCAAGCACGTGCCGAGGGAAGAAAACAGCCGGGCCGATGCGCTCGTGAACCGGGCGCTCGATACTATGCTCTAGAATAGAGAATTAAGAATAGGGAATAGAGGGGATTCGTTAATCCAGTATTCTCTATTCTCTATTCAGTATTCTCTCTAAAACCTTTCGGGCCGTTTGGGGTTCGGCCTTGCCTTTGGTCTTGGCCATCATTTGGCCGACGAGGAATTGAAGGGCATTTTGCTTGCCGCTTCTGTAGTCAGCCACGGATTTGGCGTTTCCGGCAATGACCTCGTCCGCGATCTTGCCGAGCGCGCTCTCGTCGCTTACGAGTTCCATCCCCTCGCTTTTCATCAGGTTTTCCGGGTCTTCGCCCGTCTGGAATATCTTGGCGAGAATGTCTTTGGCGAGGCGGCTCGTCAGCTTTCCATCGCTTATGAGCGCCACGAGGTGAGCTATGTGTTCCGGCGGGATTTTGACGGCGTCGAGTTCGCTGCCGGTGTTTTTCATCAGACCGCGAAAATCGCTCGTGAGGTAATTGGCAAGCGTCTGGTAATCGGCTTTGGGTGAACGTTCTTTGAGTTCGGAAGCCGCCTCCTCGAAATACTCGGCGAAGTCCCTTTCCATTGTGAGCGTCTCCGCTTGGGCTTGCGGCAAGCCGAACTCTTGGACAAAGCGGTGTTTTTTCGCTTCCGGCAGTTCCGGCAGCTCATCTTTAAGCTTTTCAACATCGAAAGCCTGACGCAGGTCCATCGGCGGCAGATCCGGTTCCGGGAAGTATCTGTAGTCGTTGGCTTCCTCCTTGCTTCTTTGGCTAACGGTTATTCCTTTCGTATCGTCCCAGCCGCGCGTTTCTTGTTTTATTTTTTCGCCTTCATCGAGCGCCTTGGATTGTCTTTCGATCTCGTATTTAATGGCATCGTGGACAGCTTTGAAGGAGTTGATGTTTTTGACCTCGACCTTCGTACCGAGCTTATCCGCGCCCTCTTTGGCGACGCTTACGTTGGCCTCGATCCGCATTTGGCCCTTTTCCATTTCCGCGTCCGAAGCGCCGAGGTAACGAAGGATCTGGCGCAGGGCCATCG
>CAYRVA010000075.1:0-3103 GCA_964427645.1 uncultured Candidatus Saccharibacteria bacterium
CTTTTCCGCTTCGTTCCGTTCATCGAATTCGTCGTCGCGACGGGATCGATGGCCATTGGGAATGTGAAGGAGAGCTCCGATTTCGACGTTCTCGTTTCCGTGCAAGAGGGGAGAATATTCACGGCGCGGTATGCGTTGAATCTCCTCTTTTCAATCCTCGGCAAGAGGAGACTGGGCGATTTCAAAGAAACGCAAAAAGACAAACTTTGTTTCAACCATTTCGTGACCGAACCGACGTGGACGATACGGCCCATCAATTCGTACAGTACGCTTATCGCGAAGAATTGGGTCCCGGTTTGGGGAAACCGCGAAAAAATAGAAAAGTTCTTCTCCATGAACTCCCGGGACGGCCTGGATCTTGTGATGAACATCCACGACCTCAGGTTCAACGACACACCGAAGAGCATCTTCGCGCAAGCGGTTGAAAAACTCCTTGCCGGCGCGCTGGGGGATTTCGAGGAGAACAGCGTCGCGGGGGCAATAGCGAAGCGGCGGCTCCGGAGATACGTCGCCGCGCAGGCGGGAAACGGCAGGACCGTACTGAACGACCGGGAGCTGGAGTTCCATTTTTACCCGAAATCATAAACCCGTTACATGCTTACCTTGCTGTCGAATCTGGTCATTGAAACAATCAAGTATCTGGGTTATCCCGGTATTTTCCTCTTGATGACCCTCGAGAGCGTGAATATCCCGATACCTTCCGAAGTTATCATGCCGTTCTCCGGATTCCTTTCGCTCCAAGGAAACCTAAATTTCTGGCTCGTCGCGCTCATGGGAACGCTCGGGAACCTCGCCGGCTCGTTCCTGAACTACTTTCTCGCCGAGTGGATATTGGAAATCAGGAACCGATACAAATTCTTGAGGATGGTTCTCTCCAGCAAACATCTCGAGAAAACCGACGCATGGTTCAAAAAATACGGTTCCTATTCGATATTTCTCGGAAGAATCGTTCCGATGGTCCGGACATTCATATCACTTCCGGCCGGCATCGCGAAGATGAATGCGATCAAATTCACCTACCTCACCTTCCTTGGCTCTCTCCTCTGGTCACTCTTTTTGACCTACGTCGGTTTCTTCCTCGGTAAAAACTGGACGATTATCCAAGACTACTTCAAGCAGCTGGACTACGTGATCCTCGTTCTTGCCGTCATCGCCTTGCTCTACTGGCTCACCGCAAGGAGAAAAAAGAAAAGCCGATAGACAATCAGATTGATTCGGTGTGATAATGATTTCATGAATGAAAAGGGATTCATGCCTGAACACCACGAAGGAGAAGGAGGGGAACGGGAACCGACAAGCGAGAAACTGACGGAAAGGGCTCTTTTGGATGAAACCATAGCTTTTTTGAGCCAGGCTGCGCCGGACCGAAACAAATCCAACGGGTTCGAAGAGAGAATAGCAAAGGATTTATACGAAATTAAAAAAAGAGAAATACTTTCCCTGGGGTCGGAGAACATCGATTTCAAATCTTTAAGAGGGGAGGCGCTCGTGGACCATTTGTTGACCTTTTTAGACCACTACATCGAGAGGGGAAATCCCCCGCGCGCTTTAACGGACCCGGGACCGGGAAAACTTTTCGAGGGCGAAGGGGGAAAAATACTCAAAGAGGATAAAAACATAAAAATCCAAATCGACGACCCGGAGAATAAAGTCGAGAAAAATAAACGCCTGTCTTCTTTGGTAAATATCCTCGTCAACGAGTCAAACGACTTTATAATGCGATCGCCCTTTAAAGCAAGGATATCGGTGAGTGGCGATGTAATCAGCATCAACATGGACCCCGGCGCACATAAAGAATTTCTGGGGATGGTTTTATCCTCGAATCCAGAAACGGTACGTCACGTTCTGTTTCACCGGCATATACCTTCCCACACCGAAACGGGGAACTGGGAAACTAACGCGAGGCCCGAGTACGTGAAAAAGGTAGCTGAATACATCGGGAGGGAGAGGGGTTCACTCTCTCCGACGGAATGGCCAAAGGAAAACAACAAAACCATCCGATGCTTCTCATTTATCGAGGGGGATCAGATGTTAAGGGAAACTCTGCAACAGTATTTCAGACTTTGCCAGTCGGTCAAAGATTTAGACTTAGTGCTTCAGCAAGACGACGTACCCTTCGCCATAAACCTGTTCAAGGAAAATATCGTGAACATGGCGAATTTCCTAGAAGTGTCAAATACTCTCTTGAAAGGGAAAGGTAAAGTGGATGAGGATAACGTCAAGAAGTTCATCAACGAAGAAGAGTTTAAGATATACCAACAGTTGCGGGATTCCAGCAGAGAGTACAAAAAAGAGAAGGGAATTATAAAGAGAAACCTTGGGTTCTTGAGAGAAGCGAGAGATTTGAATTTCGAAGCGTTATCCGACTTGATCACGCTCGCCGACAAAGGGCGCTCGGTTCTCGCTGCATCAGAACCAAACTCTAAGATCGCCGATGAACTCCTCGAAGAGTACGAAACAGCAACAAAAAAAGTTGAGGAGATGGCTCGATTGATTGGTAAGTCACTCTGGCGGGGCGTTGTTTCCCAAATCGGCCACGAGCCGATAGACATAGAAAAGTTAGCGGAGGAGTTGAGGCACAAGGTAGAACAGTTTTCCTCCTTAGCGAGATTCGGATACGGAAGCCGTGATGCGCTGAAACTGTCGGACGGGAGCGTTGACGCGAGCGATAACGCCAGAAGATTACTGCCCCACCAAGTAGATGAAAATTATGAACAATTCCTCGATGCAATCCGCGACAGGGGAACTGATTTAAAACATTGGTCAGACGTGAGGTCGCTGAGCGAAGCAGTGAGGTTTCTCCACGCCCTCATCGTCAACACGACCGTTGAATTCTCCCCCGAATTCAGCAGGTTTACCGCTTCAACGCTCTTCCGAGCCGACGAAGAAATCGGCGATCTGAAGATCGTTGACATCACCGAGAACGGGTTAGAAAAGTCAGAATCCGCGAATATTATACTCCACGACACCCTACGCCGCATGGGAAGAGAGGTTGCAATAAGTTTCGGGGCCTCCGCCGGACGATGCCCAACCGCGGTCTTTGCTGAAGATTATGCGGATATCACGATTCCGGCGGGCAAGCATCATATAGAAATGTCCACTC
>CAYRVA010000076.1:0-3091 GCA_964427645.1 uncultured Candidatus Saccharibacteria bacterium
GTATCTTCCTTGGTGAGGATCGGCTCCTGGGCGAGCGGGATCAAGACGCTGTCGACCCGGATGGTCGGGCGCCGACCGACCGCGATATGAAGGTCCGAGGAGTTTTGCTTCGCGGTTTGAAGCAAAAGGTCGTTCAGCTTGTCTTTGTAATTAACCGTCGGCATGGTTGTCCTTTCAATCTATAATACACGAAAACGCTCAAAGTTTGGAGGTCGAGCCTCGAACGGAGGTTCAACTCCCGGCGGCCGCTTCCGGCTATTCCGTCTCCCGCAGGACTTCTTCCAAAAGCACTTCTCCTTGAAGGGCTTTTAAGATTCCGTCGGTGCGCATCGGCATCATCCCCTGCCGCGCGGCCTCATCCTGAAGGTCGCTCTCGCTCCAGTTCTTGTTCAGAATCGTTCCCAGTCCCCGCGTCATGCGGAATATTTCGAAGAGCGCCACTCGGCCGACGATGCCTTTGCCTTTGCAGATCTTGCAATCCGGTTTCGGTTCGCTTTTGTAGACCTGATAAGGCTTCTTGAAATCGAACTTGCCCTTCATTGACGGCGGAAGACCCTGGAGCGCTTCTTCGATGGGCTTGATCGCCGCTTCCGGCGCCGGGACCGCTTTTTTGCAATCAGGGCAAAGCCGGCCCACCAATCGCTGAGCCAACATTAAATTCAACGCGGAAGAAAGGAGGAAGCCCGGCACTTTGAGGTCGATCAAGCGCGGGATGACACCAACGGCATTGTTGGTGTGGAGGGTCGAAAGCATCAGGTGTCCGGTCAGGGCGGCGTTTACGGCGAGCCCCGAGGTCTCTTCGTCCCGTATTTCTCCCACCATGATGATGTCCGGATCCTGGCGCAGGATCTGCCGCAGGCCGGAAGCGAAATCGTAACCTATCTCCGGCTTGACCTGAGATTGATTGATACCGTCCATGAAGTATTCGACCGGGTCTTCGAGCGTCACGATGTTCACGTCTTCCCGGTTCAGTTTTTGCATGATGGCATAGAGGGTCGTCGTTTTACCGGAGCCGGTGGGACCGGTGATCAGGATCATGCCGTAAGGAGCTTCGGCCGCTTTTTCCAAAATATCCAGGTTGTATTCGTTCAAGCCCAGCTCCTTAAGTCCCTTGAGGCCCGTCACCGGGTCCAGAACGCGGATAGCCACCTTTTCGCCCGATGGCGTGGGGAAGGTGGCAACGCGGTAGTCGATATCCCGTCCTCCCACGACCGTCCGGAAACGGCCGTCTTGGGGCATCCGGGTCTCGTCCAACCTGAGTTTGGCGAGAACCTTGATGCGCGAAACGAGAGGCCGGCCCAAAGCGGCCGGCACGGAAGCGGTCTCTTCGAGCTTGCCGTCCAAACGGAAACGGACGCGGACCCTGTCTTTTTCCGGTTCGATATGGACGTCGGAAGCCTTGGACTCTACCGCTTCCCGAAGCGTTGAAGCGACTATCTTGATGACCGGAGCGTCTTCAGCCGTCCGGGCGCCTTCTTCGAGCGCGACCATGAGATCGTCGGTCTGGCGGGGCGTGCCGATCTCCTTCACGGCCGCTTCGATCTCCGTCCGGTAGGGCGCGTATTTGCGCCAAACCGCCGCGATGTCCGACGGCGTTACGATATAAACCCCCAAACTCACCCGGTTCTGCTTGGCGATGAAACGAAGGGCCTCTTGGGCCTGAAGATTGTCGGGGTGGAGCATGCCGACGACAAGCAGGTCCCGTCGCTTCTCGATGGGGATGACCTGGTAAGCGCGGGAGGTGTCCTTCGGTATCAAGTTCAGGAGATCGGCGCCGATCGCATCCGGGTCGATCTTCCGATAAGGGATCTTGAGCGCCTCGCTCTTGATCTGGGCCACTTCGGCCTCAGGTACCAGCCGTTCCTCGTAAAGGATGTCTTCCACGCTCTTCTCGCGCACTTCGGCTTCCTTGACGAGCTTTGCGGATGAAGCGGCGGGGAGCAACCCTTTTTTCTGGAGCGCTTGGATAAGTTCCTGGTCGGTCATGCGATATTACTGGTAAGGCGCGAACGGGTTGGTTCTCCCCGGCGTCGGGATGGACGGCGTCCCTCCGTAATTGCCGGTAAAATACTTGTTCAGGGTCTGGACGACCGGCGTCGGATCGAGCTGAATCTGCGAGATTTGGTTTATGCTTTGGAGAGAACCTGGGGCGACCACGTTGATGAGCTCGGGTTTTTTGAAAAATACGAAATAGGTGACGAGAAAGATCACGACGATGAAAAGCACGACCAATATCAAATTGAACCAATTCACTTTCTTTTTCTCTTGTTCCACCGTAATGGCCATAGTTTTAATTGTTTTGATAGAACGCGACGACGTTCGCCTGAAGGGCGTAAGCTCCGCTGCCTTGGGCGGCTTGGCCGCCGCCCTGAAGGGAGTTCAATTCGAACGAGGTGACGTTGGTCACTCTGACGTTGGTCTCCAGTGACTGCAAGAAATCCTTCAAAGACGAGTACGGCCCGACCGCCGAAACCGATATCGCGACGGTACCCATTTTCTTCACCAAGGTGTTTTGCGCCGCCGGCCCAGTGGGCGCGACCGGCTGGACATTGAGAGATTGGAGGATAACCCCCGAAGATTGGGCGATCGCCTGCCATTGGTTCAATATCTGGGTCGTATTCGGGCCGATCGGGATCGCGAGTGATACGGATTTCTGGAGGGCCGCGGCGTTCTGGAACTGGCTAATGAGTTGGGAAACCTGGCCGACGGCGGCTTTTTGGTTGTTCAACAAGTTGGTCTTCGAGGCTACGATCGATTGGAGCTCGCTCGCCGCTCCGATCTCCGGCTGGATCAAGTTGCCGTAAACGACGAGCGTCCCCAGGAGGAATACCGCCGAAAAAAGGATGCTTAAGATTCTTTTTGAGGAAGCTTTCATCCCCCACATAACATATCCAACCGCTCCCGACAGAGAGCATTCCCGTATTTAAGGTTCCTAGATTTTTGCATCATAGTCAAAAAATTATGTGGGGGATTCATCTTATTGGGGCGTGTTCAAATAAGCCGGCTTGAAGGCCAAATTAATAGAGAAACCGACGGCGCCGCCCGGAGCAAAATTCGTGGCGAGAAGCGTCGCTGAATCAAGCTCTTGAGC
>CAYRVA010000077.1:0-2941 GCA_964427645.1 uncultured Candidatus Saccharibacteria bacterium
CCCTTGGATATCGGAAAAAGCCCTTATCTCCGGTGCGCAGGACAAATACGCCTTCTCCGTCGAAACGGAGGCGACGAAACCGGCCATAAAGGAAGAAGTGCAACGCCGCTACGGCGTCCACGTGACGGACGTGAATATCATCCGTTTCACCGGAAAACAAAAGCATTTTCGCGGGAAGCTCAGCCATAAAATGATCCAAAAGAAAGCCGTCGTTACCCTGAAGAAAGGCGAGAAGATCGACGTTCAATAACCATGAAGTCATTCAATCCGACAACTCCATCTCGAAGGTTCATGACGGTCGCGGATTACAGTTCGCTCACGGCCGCGAAGCCCTTGAAGTCGCTCACAAAACGCCTTAAGAAGAACGCGGGACGCAACAATTCCGGACGCATCACGATGCGCCACCAGGGAGCGGGCAACAAGATAATCTACCGCGAGATCGATTTCAAACAGGACAAGATCGGCATCCCGGCGCGCGTCGAAGCGATAGAATACGATCCGTATCGCACGGCTTTCATCGCTCGACTAGTTTACGCGGACGGGGAACGCCGTTACATTCTGGCCCCGCACGGTCTTGCGGTCGGTACGAAGATCGTCGCCAGCCCCGAGGCGCCCCTCGAGACCGGCAACCGAACGCTCTTGAAGCGGATACCGATCGGTGCTTTCGTTCACAACATCGAATTCTTCCCCGGCCGAGGCGGGGCGCTCGGTCGCAGCGCCGGACTGGCGATCCAAGTGCTCGCCCAAGAGGACGGTTTCACGCACCTCAAAATGCCTTCGGGCGAAATACGCAAGGTGATATGGGACGGTTACGCGACGCTGGGCTCGGTCTCGAACCCGGAATACAATTTGGTCACGATCGGCAAGGCCGGCCGCACTCGCTGGATGGGCGTTCGCCCGACGGTGCGCGGCAGCGCCATGAACCCGCGCGATCACCCCTACGGCGGCGGCGAGGGACGCCAGCCGCGGGGCACTCGGAGACCGAAGACGAAATGGGGAAAGATCACCGGTGGTCACAAGACCCGCCGGAAACAAAAGTGGTCGAACAAGCTCATAGTTAAAAGGAGACCGAAAATAAGATAAACACATGTCAAGGAGCGCAAAAAAAGGACCTTGGGTCGATCCCAAGCTCATCAAAAAGATCGCCGGTAAAAAAGCCGACAGCGCGGCCGTCATAAAAACTTGGTCGCGTTCGAGCGAAATCTCGCCGGAAATGGTCGGCTTTGCTTTCGCTATCCATAACGGCAAAGAATTCATCGAGGTGAGGGTTTCCGAAGACATGGTCGGCCATAGGCTCGGCGAGTTCGCGCCGACCCGCAAGTTCGTGAAACACGGCGGCAAGATGCAGAGGGATCTGGAAGCTGGCGCAGCCGCTCCGGCCGCTCCGGCCGCCGGCAACGGTAACGCCAAGAAATAAACCATGGACTCTTTCACCGTAAAACTTAGCTATCTGCGCATCCCGCCCCGCAAGGTGAGGATCTTGGCCGATACCTTGAAAGGCTTGTCCGCGACCGAAGCCGAAGCGCGGCTCATCGTCTCGCCGCGCCGCCCGAAAGAAGCGCTTCTCAAACTCTTGCGCTCCGGTATCGCCAATGCTAAAAATAACCATCAGCTTTCTCCGGAAAGGCTTTTCATAAAATCTATCCGTGTGGATATCGGTCCGCGCTACAAGCACTGGACGCCGCGCGCCAAGGGTTCGGCGGCCGTGATCCAGCGCCTCACAAGCCACGTGACGCTCGTTCTGGGCGTTCGAAACGAGGTGCCGAGCCGTTTCACCATCGTGCGGACGAAGCCGAAGAAGACCGAAGAAAAACCGAAAAAAGAGCCTAAAACGGAAACGCCCAAAGAAACCAAGCCAAAGAAGACCGAAGCGGCCGCCGAAATAAAGCCGAAGGCGGAACCGGGCTCCTTGCGCCGCGTCTTCCGGAGGAAAGCCATCTAGACGAAACTTAAACATTTAAATTCACTATGGCCCAAAAAATAAAACCAAATGCCTACCGCCTGGGACTCACCATCCCGTGGTCCAGCCGCTGGTTCTTCAAGAAATCCCTGCGGTACTTTTTGGCGGAAGATCAGGCGATCCGGGGAGTGGTCAGGAAGAAGATCCTCCAAGCAGGCATTGCGGCCGTCGACATCGAGCGGATGGGTAACAACGTCCGGGTGAACGTCCGCGCGGCGCGGCCGGGACTGATCATCGGGCGCGGCGGAGCGGGGATCGACGATCTCAAGAATTCAATCGTCAAGGCCGTGCAGGCCCTGCGCCGGAAGAACAAGGTCCCGGAAAAATTCGTCCTGAACCTGAACGTGGAAGAGTTGAAACGTTTCGAGGTTTCGGCTCCAGTTTTGGCCCAACAGTACGCCTTCGATCTTGAAAAAAGGCTGCCTTACCGCCGGGCGATGAAGCGCCTCGTGGAATCCATCATGCAGAATCGCGATGTGAAAGGCGCAAAGATCAGGGTCGGCGGCCGTTTGGACGGCGCGGAGATCGCGCGCGTTGACGGACTCACCGTCGGCAAAATGCCGCTTCAAACGCTTAGGGCCAACATCGATTACGGCGAGGCGACCGCTTTCACTTCCTACGGTACGGTCGGCATCAAACTCTGGATCTACAAGGGCGACATTTTCGAAAAATAACCATGCTGACCCAACCCCGCAAAACCAAACACCGGAAGATGCAGAAAGGCCGTTCCAAAGGACGGATGAAAGAGACCCGCGGCCTTTATTTGAGCTACGGCCGTTACGGCTTGCAGGCGACCTCGGCCGCCTGGGTGACGGCGAACCAGCTCGAGGCTGGCCGCAAGGCCCTTACGCACGCCCTCAACAAGGGAGGCACTATGTGGACCCGAGTTTTCCAGGACAAACCGCTACACAAACTCCCCCCCGAGGTCACCTTGGGCGGCGGCACGGGAAACGTCGAACTTTACCTATGGCCGGTCAAGCC
>CAYRVA010000078.1:0-2897 GCA_964427645.1 uncultured Candidatus Saccharibacteria bacterium
TTTCCTGCCGAATTGCGCGGCCGCTGCAATGGTGGCGTACGCTGCGGAAAGGGTTCGGATTTGGTTGGCTTTTATTACAGCGGCATTGATGGCCCCCTCCGCGGAGTAGTTCTTTATCAGCGTTTCGCGCGTGACGGTTAGTTCGTCGCCCACCACCCATTTTTCTTCGGCGAAACCGCCGAGCTCTTTCCGCAAGGCGGCAAAGTCGGCCCCGCTTTCCTCGTCAAATGGGTCTTCGATCGAAAGAAGGCTCGGCGCCCAAGAGAACCAGTCTTCATAGGTCTTACGGAGCGTCTCGGCGTCCAATTTCAAACCGCCGAAGTCGTAGGCGCCGTCTTTGTAGAAACTGCTCGCCGCCGCATCCAGCCCCAAACTGAACTCGCCGTCCAGATTGTGCTCCGTGATAATGTCCTGCATCGTCTGGACCGGGTCGAAGGCGTCGTTGAAATCGACGGCATAACCTCCTTCGTCGCCGAGCGGCAGCTCCTCTTCGCCGGTCTTCCGGCGCAGCAGGTTTCCTAATACCTCGTAGAACTTCATCAGCTTCCCGACGCTCTTGATATAGGAAGGCCCGGGCCGGAGGACGACCATGTATTCCTGGATCGGCAAATTGTTTTTGGCATGCTTTCCGCCGTTTATCAGGTTAGAAAATATGAACGGCCGGCCGGCGAACCTTTTCCCACCGAAGAATTCCTCGTTTAAAGCTTGCCAAAGTTCTTCCTTCTTTTCTAAGGCGATAGCGCGGGCAAAAGCCAGTGAAACCCCGAGCAGCACATTGCCGCCCAACTTCGACTTGTCCGGTGTCCCATCCAAAGATACGAGGTGGTCGTCCAAGGCCTTTATGCTCCTGAAATCCCTGCCTTTGATCTCGCGCTCTATCTTTGCGGCCGCCGTCTCCGCCTCCTTGGGCGGCAGAACCGCTGCCTCGTTCCTGCCTCGGCTCCGGCCGGAAGGGACCTGGGCGTAAAAGGAACGGAAGTCCCCGTCCGTGACGGCGACCTCGATCGTTTTCTCTCCCCGGCTGTCCAGTATCTCCCGGACAACGATGTCCTCGATCCTCATGCCAAAGTGTTCTTCGGGTTCAAGTTGTTACCTAAAAATCCGCTGATATTCTCCAGGGTCGTGTCCAGGATGCGCTTCAAAGCTTCCTCGGAGTCGAAGGCCATGTGGGGCGTGATAAGAACGTTAGGCATCGTCATTAAAACGTGGTTCCCTAAAATTGTCCGCAACACCTCTTCGTGCGGATTCTTATCGCTCAAGAACCTCATCTCGTCCTTGGTCTCGCCTTCCTCCTCGAGAACGTCCAAACCCGCACCCGCGAGGATCTTGTTTTGGAGAGCCCAAACCAGGGCACCCGTGTCAACCAACCCGCCGCGGGCAGTGTCCACCAGATAGGCGCCCTTTTTAATTAGGCCGATGTTGTCCATGTTCAAAATGTGGCGCGTTTGGTCGTTCAAGGGGCAGTGGAGCGTGATGACGTCGCACTGGGGCAGAAGGTCCTTGAGCGGCAGATAGGTAAAACCGATTTCGGCGGCCGCGGCCGTGTCGGGATAGGGGTCGTAGGCCAGGACGTTCATACCGAAACCTTTCGCGATCTTGATCGACTCCTTGCCGATGCGGCCCGTACCGATGACGCCGATCGTGCGCCCCTTGACGTCAATGCCCCGCAAACCTTCGAGCGAAAAAGAATCGCGCTCCTTCAAGTTGTCGATCGCCTGATAAATGTGGCGAGTGAGGTTCAAAACGAGGCCAAAAGTGAACTCGGCGACGGTATTGTTGCCGTAGCCGGGAACGTAGGCGACTTTTATCCCCTTCGCCTTGCAAGCCTCAAGGTCGATGTGCTCGAAGCCGGTGGAGTTCGTGGTGACAAGCTTCAGATTCGGAAAGGCCGCCAAGACCTTCGGCGTTATCTTGGAATCCACAAATATGGAGATTATATCGAAGTCGGTCCGGCCAGGGAGCTTATCCTCGTCGATTTGATCCTTACTGAAATAAAGATCTTGGCCGACGAGCGCCTGGCGGACGATCGCTTCCTCCCACCCCTCGAGTTCGAAAAAACCTATTTTCATAATTGGATTATATCACGGAAAAGCCGCCGTCGTTCCCGGGACGGAGGTTTCATCGCCGCCTTTATGCCCGGCCGCGGGCTTTGTCGAACCGACGCCAAGCCGCGGAAACGGCCGGCTCCACTTCGTCCAAAAGCGCGAGGACCTTGGCTCGAATGTCGAGCGTCGAAATATCTTCTTTCGGGGCCGCGAAAGCCAGGACGACGTTCGAAACCTGGTTTACGACCGCCGTCACTCTTTCGGGCGAGAGTACCGCTTCTCGGGCCGAAGCTTCGATCGCCCGCCGGATTTTACCCTCGTCGAAAGGCTCCTTGGAGCCGTCGCGACGAATGACCGTCTTTGCCATTATTACTGGAACAGCCTACCGACCTTTACATATCATTTTAACATCCCGACCGATAAAAAGACTCTCACGAGGAGCTTGAAAGATCAAAATCAATAAGCTTTCTGGGTGATCCCCTCGCAACCCGGCGGGATGACACAGGTTCGGTTCACATCCGGTCCGGGCATGCAGTTAACGAACTCCGGGCAAGACCCGGCCACCGGCGAGCTCGTCGCGAATTTCAGCGTCGTGGGAACGGCCCGGCCGCAGGCGGCAGAAGGCATCGGCGCCGAGGGGTGGCCGTGTTCCACCCAAACTCCATTCTCGCAAAGCCAAGTATCCTCATCGCCGCCGATAAGAAACCTAACCGCGAGCAGCGCGGCCAGCAATACAATGACAATGATAGCCAATATAAAACTCCTCTTCATATGCTTTGATTCTAACACACGAACGAATACAAAAGCCGCTCGCAAAACGAGCGGCCGGTAACATGTATCGTATCTATGATC
>CAYRVA010000079.1:0-2885 GCA_964427645.1 uncultured Candidatus Saccharibacteria bacterium
GTGGACGAGACTGTTCAGATCATCCGCGGACCTATCGGCTCGAAGGTCGATCTTTTGATAATGAGAAACGGCTGGAAATCACCCAAAGACTTCGTGATCACCCGCGACAACGTGACGGTGCCGACGCTCGACTGGAAAATGCTTCCGGGGAACATTGCCGATTTTCAGCTTTACAGTTTCAATGCTAGTGCGGCGATGCTTTTCTACAACGACGCTTTCTCGGCCATGATGCAGGGGGCTAAAGGGATGGTTCTGGACCTAAGGGACGATCCGGGCGGCTACCTGGACGTGGCGCAACAGATCGCCGGTTGGTTCCTCGACCGAGGCGCGGTCGTCGTCCGCGAAAGGATGCGCGACGGTTCGGAAACGGTCCTGCGGGCAGACGGCAACGCCGCCTTGACCCGCATGCCGATCGTCGTCCTCGTGAACGGCGGTTCTGCCTCGGCGGCCGAGATACTCTCGGGGGCATTGCGGGACGATCGGGGAGTGAAGCTGGTGGGCACGCAAACGTTCGGCAAAGGCAGCGTGCAGGAACTGGAGAACCTTCCGGACGGATCGGAGGTCAAGATCTCGATCGCCGAGTGGCTGACCCCCAAGGGCTATACGATCAATAAGGTCGGCTTGAAACCGGATTACGTCGTTCCCTTTACCGACGCGGACGCGGCGGCCGGCAAGGACCCTCAACTCGACAAAGCGCTTTCGATCCTCAAGGCCGAAATGTAAGTATGGAGGCTCAACCTCGATAGTATGGAGGTTGAGCCTCCATACTTCAGACGAAAACCATGAAGGTGATATTGCTCCAAGACGTCAAAGGCGTCGGAAAGAAATACGAAGTAAAGAACGTTTCGGACGGCTATGCCCGAAACTTTCTTTTATTGAAAAAGTTGGCGGAAACCGCGACCAAGGAGAACTTGGACCGTTTAGAAAAACAAAGATCCGCCTGGACGACGGAACGCGAGGCGCGGGTGGCCCAGCTTAAGGAGGAAGCGAAGAGGATCGAGGCTTTGACGCTGCATTTCACCCTCAAGGCGGGGGAGAAAGGCGAAGCTTTCGGATCCGTCACGGAGAGCGATATTGGGAAGGAATTGGAGAAAAGCGGCTTCCCGAAGATCAAACTAGAGCTGCCGAAGCATATAAAAACATTCGGCGAGCATTTAATACCCGCCGATCTTGGGGATGGCGTTAAGGCAAATCTGAAAGTATCAGTTAATACTGACTGATCTGGCAGCATTGACCTTTTGCATAATAAGTGCTATTATTGAGGCATAATTCCTGAGGTTGTTATAGCCCGGGTCGCCGCAAGGCAAGAGGGTTAATTCCTGCCCTTGATCCAGGAAAAACTTAAAAATCTAAATGAGGAACCGGCTGTCCTACACTACGTTCACTACCTTTACGGTCTTCCGCTTCCCATCGTAATGGGTCTTGCGCTTATCCGTGAACTTAATGACGCCGGTCTTCACGGCGTAGATCGTGTCGTCACTGCCGATCCGGACATTCAAGCCCGGATAATATTTCGTCCCGCGCTGGCGGATAATGACGTCGCCCGGCTTCGCGGCTTCGCCGGCAAAGAGCTTGACGCCGAGCCTTTTTGACTCGGATTCCCGTCCTAATTTTGTGGATCCTTTAGCCTTTGTATGTGCCATTTAGATTTAGGTACATCCTAACCGAAAGATCTGCCCACTGTCAAATTTAATGGCTTTGTCTTCGCCTCTCTGTTATGATGCTGGGGATGAATGCGAATGAAAACGGTTTTTCTGGCCTCGGAATCGCGCCGGGCATTTTGGATATTCTCCACCGGCTCCATTTCGATACGCCGACACCAATCCAGAAACAAGCTATCCCGGCCGGACTAGAAGGCAAGGATGTGATCGGTATCGCCCAGACCGGGACAGGGAAGACATTGGCATTCGGTATTCCGCTCCTCCAGCGCCTGATGCAGACCGGCTCCGTCGGATTGATCATCGCTCCTACTCGGGAACTTTCCATTCAGATCGAGGAGATGCTCTTCAAACTGACCCGCCCGCTTGGATTCAAGACGGCGGTCCTGATCGGCGGCGGGCCGCTGTGGCAGCAGCGCCGTGACCTGGAGCGCGGGGCGAACGTTATCGTTGCGACACCCGGCCGGCTTCTTGACCATGTCAAGCAAAAAACCATTTCGCTCGGGAAGGTCGGAATCCTCGTCCTAGACGAGGCCGACCGAATGCTCGATATGGGCTTTGCGCCCCAACTCCGGCAGATCGCCGCCCTCGTGCCGCGCGAACGCCAAACGATGCTCTTTTCGGCCACGATGCCGGATGAGATCGTCCGGATCGCTCGTTCCTACATGCAACTGCCCGTCCGGGTGGAGGTCGCCAAAGCCGGGACGGCCGCGCGGGATGTGACGCACGAGATCTTCTTCGTACCTCAAATGGACAAGCCCCGGCTTTTTGAAAAGATTCTCCAGGATTATTCGGGTTCCGTTTTGGTCTTTGCCCGAACGAAATACGGGGCGAAGAAGATCGCCGCCATGGCCCGCGGGCTGGGACACGCCGCCGCCGAGATCCATTCCAACCGGTCGCTGAACCAGCGACGGGAAGCTCTGGATGGGTTCAAGCGCGGGAAATATCGGGTGCTCGTCGCGACGGACATCGTCGCTCGCGGCATCGACGTGAGCCACATCGAGCTCGTTTTGAACTACGACCTGCCGGAGAATCCCGAGGATTATGTCCACCGCATAGGCCGCACCGGCCGCGCCGGCTCCTCTGGCCACGCCGTTTCATTTGCCAGGCCCGCCCAAAGGGGAGATGTGCGGGCCATCGAACGCATGATCCGTTCCAACTTGCCGGTCTCGAAGCTTCCCATTCTGCCTTCACACCATACCATCCACATGACCGAGGCTACGGCTC
>CAYRVA010000080.1:0-2805 GCA_964427645.1 uncultured Candidatus Saccharibacteria bacterium
GGAGAGTAGTGTAATGGTAGCACGAGTCCTTTGGGAGGATTTAGTCCGGGTTCGAGTCCCGGCCCTCCGACAAAAGATTTCTAACGGGGTGGGAGGCCCCGAAGCAAAGCGAAGCTTGCTACGGGGTAAAATTTAGTTCCGGTTCAAATCCGGGCGGCCCGACAACGTATTTTCAGCTCAAGAGCTGCGGTAACAAGCTTTGGCCAGTCATCTCGACCGGTTTCTTCAAATCCATCAAGGAGATGAGGGTGGGAGCCACATCCGAAAGCATGCCGATCGTGGGAAGCGGGGTGAGGATATTTATTGGGGTTTTCCTCTGGTAGTTTTTGGCGACCAGATAAAAAGGTACCGGACTGGGATCGTGCTTAGTTTCCTGTTCGCCTGTTTTCAAATCCAAGAGTATCTCGGCGTTCCCGTGATCAGAGGTCACCGCCATTACATTGTCGCCGTCCAAAACTCGGCTCAAAAGCCGGTTCATCTCTCCATCGACCGTCCTAACGGCCTCGATCGTCGCCTGGTAGTTGCCGGTATGAGCCACCATGTCGGTGTTCGCGTAGTTTACGAGGATGAAATCGAATGTCCCTTCGTCCAAGGCCGCGACGACGCGGTCGGTGATCGGTTTCGCCATCATGGCCGGATTTTGATCGTAATGGAACGTCCCGCTCGAGGGGATCAACACCCGATATTCCCCCGAAAGGGGCGCTTCCTTCAATCCGTTGAAAAAATAGGTCACGTGCGCGTATTTTTCGGTCTCGGCGACCCGCAACTGCCTTTTGCCGGCGGCGGCCAAGACTTGGCCGAAAGTGTTCTGGACGTCCTCGTCGGGGAAGGCCACCGGGTTCTTGAAAGAGGGATCAGATTGGGTCATGGTGGCGACAAAAACGTTCTTGAAATGCTTCACCGGAAAAGCGGAAAACTTCGGGTCCAAAAAAGCGGCCCCGATCTGCTTCATCCGGTCCGCCCGGAAATTAAAGAAAACCACGGCGTCGTTCTCGGCGATCGGACGCGCCGTCCCCACGGCCGTCGGTTCGACGTACTCGTCGTTCAGTCCGCGGTCGTAAGCCGACTTGGTCGTCTCGGCGACGCTCGAAGCACCGGACTGCGGGGCGGTTAAGGCGGTATAAGCGGCCTGGGTCCTTTCGAAATGCCTGTCGCGGTCCATGCCGTAGTACCGGCCGGAAATGCTCGTGACGTTCAGCGTGACGTCCCGACCGACCAAGGCGGACAATCTGCCGATCAGATCGGCGACCGACTTAGGCCGGCTGTCGCGGCCGTCCGAAACTAGGTCCAAGCAAAATTCCTGGTTCTGCTCATCCGCCATTCTAATGAGGGCGGCGACATGGGTCATGGAAGCGTGAACGTTGCCCTCGGTCAGGAGGCCGAAAAAGTGAACGCAAGAATCGTTCTTCTTCGCATGCGCGAAGGCTCCGAGGATGGCCGGGTTCCGAAAAAAGCTCCCGTTCTGGACGGCGAGCATTATTTTGGGGAAGTGCTGGTAAATGACGCGGCCGGCGCCCAGGGTAAGGTGACCGACCTCGCTGTTCCCCTCTTCTTCCCACGGAAGACCGACGGCCATGCCGGAAGCCTGGAGCGCGCCTCCGGGAAAATATTCTTGAATGAAGTTCATCGTCTTCGGCTCAGCGCGGTAAATTGCGTTCGCTTCGTTCAAGGGGCCGATCCCCCACCCGTCCAAGACGACCAGAACGAATGTTCTTTTCATCTTCTTTATTCTAGCTTATTGGTTGTCAGTTGCCGACCGGAGGATTATACTCTAATCATCCTAAAGTCGATGAAAAACAATCTACAAATCTTAACCAATTATGAATTCAATCATCCTAGTAATAGGAGCGGCGGTCTTGGGCATCGCAGCGGGCTATATCGCGCGCATGGCGGCCGCCAAACGTCTGCAGAACTCGCTCGAAAAGAAAGCGGAAGCGGAACTCGAAGAAGCTAAGGTCAAGGCCAAGGAGGTCGTCGTCGCCGCCAAGGACGAGGCGAATTCCATCGTCGCAGAGGCCCAAAAAGAAGAAAAGGAGCGCAAGCAGGAATTGCGCCAAGTCGAGGAACGCCTCAACAAAAAAGAGGACGGCCTTGATGCACGCGCCCGCGATCTCGACAAGACGGTCGCCAATCTTGAATCGAAAGAAAGCGCCATCAAGGAGCGCGAGACCAAAGTCGACGAACTTCACGAAAAGACCGTCAAGGAATTAGAAAGGATCGCCGGACTCTCACGGGAAGAAGCGAAAAAAGCTATCTTCGAAGAGCTCCAGGTGTCCTACCGAAACGATCTGGCGGATGCGATGGCTAAAGTAGAGCGCGAACGCGAGGAAACGATCGAAGCCAAGAGCCTGGAGGTGCTTACGACGGCCATTCAGCGCTACGCCCGGAACGGGATCGCCGACATCACAACGAGCGTCGTGAACCTGCCGGATGAAGAGATCAAAGCCAAGATAATCGGCCGCGAAGGCCGCAACATCCGGACCTTCGAGCGACTCACCGGCGTCGAAGTGATAATAGATGAGACGCCGGAAAGCGTCATTCTCTCGTCCTTCGATCCAATGCGGCGCGAGTTGGCCAAGATGGCCCTCGAAAAACTTCTCAAGGACGGCCGCATCCAACCGGCGAAGATAGAGGAGAAGGTCGAGGAAGCGCGCCAAGAACTGGAAACCCGCGTTCAAAAGATCGGGGAAGAAGCGGCCTATGAGGTCGGCGTCACCGGACTGCCCAAAGAAGTCCTCTATCTCTTGGGTCGGTTGAACTTCCGCACGAGCTACGGCCAGAACGTTCTCACTCACTCTATAGAAA
>CAYRVA010000081.1:0-2799 GCA_964427645.1 uncultured Candidatus Saccharibacteria bacterium
CTCTAGATGTGGCTTCCCTCGTCGCGAGCGCGGCACCGGAGGTTTTAGCCGGACGTCTCAAGACCATCGCAAACGAAGTGGTCGGTGCGGGGAATATCGTTCTCTTCCTGCCGAATGTCCAGGATTGGTTCAAGACCGCCGAGAAAGGAGGGCTGAACGCGATCGACCTGATCTTGCCGGTCATAAAAGACGCCGCCATACCCGTCGTGGCCGAGACTTACCCCCGCGAGTTCAAACAATTCGTCGAGCCCCGTTCTGATTTCCTCGAGCAGTTCGAGACCGTGCGGGTGGACGAGATCGGCGAATCGGAATCCATCCAGTTTCTAATCTACGAGTCCCTTCTTTTGGAGCGGGAGTACAGGATCTTCGTCACTTTCGGCGCCGTCAAAACGGCGGTGGAATTAGCCCACCGTTATTTCACGGGGAAACTCTTGCCGGGAAGCGCGACCGATCTTTTAAAACAGACGCTCGCCGCTTTGGTGGACCTGCGCAAAAAAACGGTCACGGCGGAGGATGTCACTTCTCTCGCGGAGAAGCTGAGCCGAGTGCCGATCCAAAGAGCCGGCCGGTTAGAGGCCAGGGAACTTTTGAATCTCGAGACCACCATTCACCAAAAACTCATCAACCAAGAAGCGGCCGTTTCGGCCGTCGCCCGGGCTTTGCGGGAATACCGGAGCGGTCTCAAACGCTCCGGCGGTCCCATCGCCTCGTTCCTTTTCGTCGGCCCGACGGGGGTGGGGAAGACGGAGCTTGCAAAGATCCTCGCCGAGGCCCAGTTCGGCAGTCGCGACGCCATGGCCCGTTTCGACATGACAGAGTTCCAGGAAAAAGCGAGCTTGGAGCGCCTTATCGGCGCCCCGGATGGGAGCCGCAGCGGCATTTTGACCGATGCCGTTCGGGAAAAGCCTTATGAACTTGTTCTTCTCGATGAGTTCGAAAAAGCGAGCTCCGACATCCTGAACCTGTTCCTTCAGGTTTTCGATGACGGCCGGCTCACCGATAGCCTGGGGCGGACCGTTGATTTTACGAACACCGTCATCATCGCGACCTCTAACGCCAATTCCGACTATATAAAATCTGAGATCGAGGCGGGCAAGAAGGTGGAAGAAATAGCAGAGACGCTTAAGCAGAAGCTCACGAGCGCGTTCAAGCCGGAGCTCTTAAACCGCTTTTCGGACATAATAGTTTTCCGCGAATTGACCCAAGCAGAACTCGCCAAGGTGGCCGACCTGATGATGAAAGAACTCTCGGCCGCGCTCAAGAGTTCCAATAACGTCACCCTCTCCTACGACCAGTCGGTTTTGGATGCCGTCGTGAAGATCGGCTGGAGCCCAGTTTTCGGCGCCCGGCCGCTCCGAGGCGCGATCGAAGAAAAGATCCGGAGCGTTCTGGCCGAAAAGATACTGCGCGGCGAAATGAAAAGAGGCGGCCAAGTCGCTTTAAGTTTCAGAAATGGAGAATTCACGTTTAGCTAATTTTTCCATAACCAAGGCCCTTCGGTCCTTTAAGGGCTTCAACCGGGTCGTGCGGACCATGGTCGTCGTAGACTTTTTCACGAACACGGCCTTCGGTTCTTTCGCCCCGATCTTCGCCGTTTTCGTCACGAACCAGATCGGAGGCGGCTCGGTCGAAGTGGCCGGCTTCGCCACGGCGACCTATTGGATCGTAAAGTCTGTCTTCCAGTTGCCCATCGCCAAGGTGCTGGACCGCCGCAACGGCGAGGTGTTGGCTTTTTGGGCCATGTTCTGGGGTTACTTTCTGGAAGCCTTCGTGCCGCTCTTGTATTTCTTCGTTCGGACCCCCTTCGAACTCTACGGTGTCCAGGCTCTCTACGGATTCTTTATGGCTTGGGCGGTGCCGAGTTGGTATGGCATCTTCACTCGCCACGTGGACAAATGGCGTATCAGCTTCGAGTGGAGTTTGGAGAGCGTGATCGCCGTCGGCCTCGCAACGGCAAGCGCAGCCGCGCTCGGCGGATACCTGGCCGACCGCTTCGGTTTCGGTATCCTCTTCATCGCCGCAAGCGTTATTTCTCTCTCCATCTCGCTGCTTTTCTTGACGATCCGCAATGACATGCTCAAGTGGAGCCCGCCTCAAGCAGTGACGCCGGAGCGTCCAGCGGACAAGGTTTAAAAAGATGGCGCGTTATACGCTCGCGAACCAAGAGATCGCCCAGGTCCTTTACGACATCGCCGACTACTTGGAAATGCAGGATGTCCCCTTCAAGCCCGTGGCCTACCGCCGCGCGGCCGAAGGCGTCGAGAGCTTGAGCGTGACCGTAACGAGCATTTATAAATCCGGCGGAGTGGACGCCTTAAGGAAGATCCCGGGCGTGGGCGAGGCGATCGCTTTGAAGATCGAGGAGCTTGTGAAGACCGGCCGTCTCGGTTACTACGAGAAGCTCAAAAAAGCGGTGCCGGTCGCCCTCGCCGAGCTTTCGCGCGTCGAGGGACTGGGTCCCAAGCGGATCTACTTTTTGTACAAGAAACTCGGCATCCGGAACTTGAAAGACCTCGAAAAAGCCGTTAAAGCCAGAAAAGTAAGCGGCTTGCCGGGTTTCGGAGAGAAAAGCGAAAAGAACCTGGAAAAGGGTTTGGGTTTTGCGAAGGGGAGCGGCCGGCGTTTCATTCTCGCCTCCGTCGCGCCCGATCTCGATGACATCGAGAAAAGGCTAAAGGCGGTCGCGGGCGTGGGAAAGGCGATCTTGGCCGGTTCGGCGAGGAGAATGAAAGAAACGATCGGCGACGCCGATGTCCTCGTCATCGCCGACAAGCCGCAAAAGGTAATGAACGTCTTCAC
>CAYRVA010000082.1:0-2793 GCA_964427645.1 uncultured Candidatus Saccharibacteria bacterium
GTGGCGGAGCGCGGCCGAGCAAGACTTTCTGACGACGCTCGGGATCAGCGAAAGCGATGCATGTAATTTAAGCGCCGCTTCCGGCGTCATTTATACCCCCGGAAATCCAAATGACGGAAAATCATTTCCATTGAGTTTTTGTAGGGCCGGGAGTTTCAGTCAGTAGGAGATTGTATGGTACAATTGGCTTAAATGGTACAGACTATCAAAAAATTGATTGGGGTCGCCGCTGGTCTTTTCGGTTTTGTTTCCGCTGTTACTTTTGCGCAACAGAATAGCGGAGGAACCCCTGTAACTCTCACTAATCCTCTCGGTACTACCGACGCAACGGTGGTGCTTAACAACATCAACGTATTCCTTCTCGCGATTGCCGCGCCGATCGCCGGTATCATGGTCGTTTGGGGTGGCTTTCAGATGATGACGGCGGGTGGAAATCCAGAAAAGTTTTCAACCGGAAGGAAAACCTTGCTCGATGCCGCCATCGGGTTCGTCGTCGTCATTTTCGCTTCGAGTGTCGTGCCGCTCCTGAAGAGTATTTTCACTGGTTCATAATATGATTTCGTTACGGGCGCTGGCTTCTCCTATATTTACCACGATTGTTATAATTGCAGTTGTTCTTCCTGCGTTTGCCCAAACGCAGCCAGTCGTCATATCTAATGCTGCCGGAGCGCGTACCCAGATATGCAATGTCTTCAATACGATATTTTGGGCGCTGATTTCGGTATCCACCATCATGGTGCTTTGGGCAGCGTATCTCTACGTTACGGCTCGAGACGATGCAGAACGGACAACAAAAGCCCGAAGAGTGATCCTCTATGCCGCTTACGGCATCACTGCGGGACTCCTCGCGCGAGGATTCCCTCTCATGGTCGCCAGTATCTTCCCTGGCGGAACGCAAGGAGTGCAGGGCTGTTGATTTCTTTTTGTAGAAAGTATGCTATGATAAAACAATAATCCCGCATGAAACAGAAATTGCTTCACCTATCGGGACCCCTCCTTTCCTTATTGTCTGTTGGCGCGGGATTGATAAGCGCCAGCAGCGCCTTGGCGCAAGCGCCATCGGCGCCAAATCCGATCGTAACCAATGTCAGCAACTTGGGAGATCTTCTCTTTTGTCCCATCGTGAACACGATGTTTTATATCCTAATATTCCTCGCGGTCATTATGGTCATCTGGGCAGCGTACACTTACCTTACCGCTGGCGATGATACGGAAAAGGTCCACCGGGCGACCAAAACGATCACCTATGCGGCAGTAGCTGTCGTGGTGGCTCTTCTTGCAAAAGGATTTCCGATGATCGTCGGAAGTATATTTAACAATCCAACCCTTTCCAATTGCGGCGGCGGCAGTACGGGGCAGGGCCCAGTGCAGGTATAATCAACTATGTGATAATGGATATACAGTCGTAAATTGCAAAGAAAGGTCGAGCGTTTCGAGTTAAAATCAGGGCATTATGAAAAAATTAAAACAGTTGACGTTGGATTTCGTGATACCGGCTGTGTCGTTGGCCTTGCCGCTTGTGGCGGCCGCACAGGTTGGCGGCGGTGCGCCGGTAACGGCGCCAGTAGCGCCGGTGACCAGCCTTAGCGCCGTTGGAACGTCGCTCTGTAATATCACGAACTGGCTCTTCTATTTCCTCATCATCCTGGCAGTTATCTTCATCATTGTCGCGGCATTCAAGTACTTGACGGCCGCAGGCGATCCGGAAAAAGTGAAATCGGCGAGCCACATGCTGCTCTACGCGGCGATCGCGATCGTTGTCGGCGTCATTGCAAAAGCCGTACCGAGTTTGATCGGTACCATCTTGAGCACTGGCACGTCAGTCACCTGCTAATAGTTTTGGTTTTGAGCTTCATAAGCCCCGCGCATGCGCGGGGCTTATGTTTTTTTATAAAACAAAACCGGCAGCTTGTGGCTGTCGGTCGGGCAAAGATGCCCTGAAAGAACTAACTTGTCCGAAAATATCGGAAGGTTCCCTTTCCCTGGATCCGCCATGCGGGCATGTGGAATCGCAGGTCGGGAACGCCTCCCGAGTGGAATGGCCCGATGGATCCCGTGGAGTTTTGGAACCAGAAACCCACATATTGATCTGGTTCCTGACTCACAAATTCCATTCCCCATGTCGACCATGTTTTCGGCGGTCGGACATATCCGGAGAAACAACCTTCGTGCAACTCAACGTCGAAATAGCTGACGCTTTCGTCATCGTGGTGATCGTTCTTCGACATCCCCTCCTCACTCCATGCGTCGGGACATACCTGATACGGGTTATAATGCGATGCCCATAACGATAGCGTTTGTTTCGGCGCAGGGGACGATCCGTACCCGGAAATCTTCTTCTCAACAGTTTGCCGGCCGCCGAGGAAGAAGATTAACGTAAGCGCGATGATGCACAGAGTAAGAATCGTCACTGTTCGGCCTCTTATCCCAGCAAGATAAAGGAATAAGAGCGTCAATGCAGTGATGAAAAGGAGCGGAAAAAGTCCTCGGTCATTCGAAATCGGGACTGCGGCAAGATAAGCTCCGGCCGCAAGTTCGACCCCGATGATAAGAGAGATCCTCTTTAGGACACTCCGCAGTTTCGGGAATGCAGCCATCGCCACAATGGCGACGGGGTTAAAGAGAAATTTCTTCGCCAGCCAAATGAGTGCACAGAGAGGAACGAGTGCCGCGATTGGCACTACTGTCTGCGCGTAAGCGGCCGGCAACATAGCTGTACCAATGAGGACTGGGAGCCAGATCAGGGCAAACCAGAATGCTCCGTTAATGGCCCTGCGGCTGCGTCTCCACCAC
>CAYRVA010000083.1:0-2766 GCA_964427645.1 uncultured Candidatus Saccharibacteria bacterium
GTGACGCCCTTCAATGCTAAAGCCATGATGCTTTTCCCGGAGCGGATCGGTGGGAAAATTGCCGCCATCTTGACGGTCGACACCGACAAACCGCCCGCCAAGGTTTGCCTCGCGCTTTTCGAAAAAGTGGATGACATTTGGTCCGAAGATTATTGGCGGCAATGGTACCAAACGCTCGACGATCACGTGATCGCTATCGAAAAAGGGGACCGGGACCACATCGAAGCCGGTGCCCCGCCCTTAAAGACTAAAGCGGGTTGGCTTTTTTTCTATTCTTACATCTACAACTATTTTTCTCCTCCGCCGACCTTCGGCATTCAAGCGGTCCTTTTGGATTCCAAGGACCCGCGGCGGATCGTGGGCGAAGTGGAAAGACCTTTCATTGTTCCCAACCGCGAATACGAGCGTTACGGCCGGGTGCCGAACATCGTGTTCCCGAGCGGCGCGCTCATCCGTAAGAAAGATATTTTGCTTTATTACGGGGCGGCGGATACGACCGGCTGTTTGGCGACCATGCCGCTTAAAGAGCTGGTGGAACAGCTCACGCTCGTCAAAAAACGGTCATTGGTCCGTTTTGAAGGCAACCCCGTCATCGTCCCGATGGCCGAGCACGACTGGGAAGCGAAGGCGACGTTCAATGCCGGAGCGATCTACGAAGGCGGCCGAGTTCATTTGCTTTACCGGGCGATGTCTCCGGAGAACACGTCTGTCTTCGGTTACGCTTCGAGCCCGGACGGGGTCCATTTCGACAAGCGCCTGCCCGACCCGGTCTACGTTCCGCGAGAAAGGTTCGAGATGAAACTGCAGCTTGGAAATTCCGGATGCGAGGACCCGCGCCTTACGCGCATCGGCGATGAGATTTACATGTGCTACACCGCTTTCGACGGGAAGAACCCGCCGCGAGTAGCTTTGACCTCGATTCAAGTCGGCGATTTTTTGAGCGGACGGTGGAGCTGGGGAAAACCGATGTTGATATCACCACCGGGCATGGACGATAAGGACGCCGCTCTTTTCCCCAGGAAGATTGGCGGCAAGTATGTTTTCTTGCATCGACTCGGGGTCGATATTTGGATCGACACCGTGGGTGACCTCGACTTCGGCAAGAGCAGATACCTCAAAGGCAAGGTTTTAATGAGCCCGCGCGATACGGCCTGGGACAGTATGCGGATCGGCATCGCTGGGCCACCGATAGAAACCAAATACGGTTGGCTCCTTCTTTATCACGGCATTTCCCGGCGCACCGCGCACTACGGGTTGCGGGCGGCTCTCTTGGACCTCGAAGATCCGTCGAAGGTCCTTTATCGGACGCACGATAAGATCCTCGGGCCGGAGGAATCCTACGAACGCCAGGGGATAGTCCCGAACGTGGTCTTTTCCTGCGGTGCGGTCGTTATTCGGAAGGAACTTTTCGTTTATTACGGCGGCGCCGACAAGGTCGTCGGTCTTGCGACCGTGCCGCTCAAGGACCTGCTTGGCTCTCTCATTCACGAGGCTAGATACCATAGATGAGCAAGGCCATACGCATCAAGACCAGCGATCTTTTGGTATAAAGTTTGGAGTGAAAATAAAACCGACGGTTGGAACCAGCGGTTGATCGAATTTTACAGTGACACTTATAAGCCGATGATGACCAGATTGTTTCCATCCCGCTTTGGAGCTGTTGCCAAAGTAAAACCTTTCCTTATGAGAACCCTCTTCCCGAACATTTCCGGTCCGGCCGTGCTGATCACGGTTCCGTTGAAGATTCCGTTCAGGACCGCCAGCTTCTGTTCGAGGATGTAAATTCCCATTTCGATGGATTTGTCCTCGGTGTGGATGCCGAGCAGCTTCTTTTTCGCCTGCAACTCATCGGAGATAGCCGTCCTCATTATGTAGATTCTCTGTAAGAAAGGATCCAAGGGTTCCTTAGCGATGGACTTTTCCATGGCGTCTTTCCTTATCTCCGGAAAACTTCCTCCGACTAGTGCGGGCATCGGGTCCTCTATTATGGTCAAGTGGTCGATGCCGCAGGCAACGTTTTCGGGCTGCTCCAGCTGTGTTGTGTGGTCTAGTACGAGTGGCTTTCAATCAGTATAAGGCTTTTCTGGGTTTCTGTTTAGCAATTTTCTGACGTGTCTAGGTCTACTATGTTTTCTTACTTTACATGCCACTTGGCCTTGTAAATTCAAAGCACCCCGTGAGGGGTGCTTTGTCTGAGGGTTGTTAGTAATCTTCAGCGTCTGGATCGATTACACATTTACCATCCGCTACCTGCTGGCGGATATCTTTGAGGTCAATGGTAAAGCTGTCTGGTATGTCCCTCCCCATCTGCATGGATTTGATGTACGCTTCTGCAGCGATTCTATCTTGGAGTGTTGGAAGTCTTTGCTCCTGAATCTCTTCGGGAGCTTCTTGCGCCTCTTCCTTCCTCATAACTATTGGCAGGACGCGCGGATCATTCCATCGTCTTCCTCCGTGATGAGTGAGATAAAACTTGATCGCAGGAAAGTCTTTCTCACTAATCAAGCTATGGAGCATGTCTTCAGCGAACGGACGTCGAATCCGGTCCTGATACTATGTATTGACTGCTACCGGGCTGAGTCACGAACGTCCCATCCGCCCCTCAGAAACCCTAGGTTTCTGACGCTGGCTTACCGCTCGCCCTTTTCCTAGCCGTGTGACCAAGGTGTTCTCCCACTCCCACCTTTGTTCGAATCCCTGCTCCAATGCTTACATACTCATCCGCCTGCGGATTTCCGCCAGAGTTTTAGTATTCGCTGCCGGGCA
>CAYRVA010000084.1:0-2748 GCA_964427645.1 uncultured Candidatus Saccharibacteria bacterium
CCGCTTGCCGTAGACGGCGTTCCGCTGTTTATTCAAAACATCGTCGAAATCCAAGAGATGCTTCCGAATGTCGAAGTTCGCTCCCTCAACCTTGACCTGCGCTTGATTGATCGCCCGTACAACCGTCTTGGACTGAATGGGCATGTCTTCCGGGAAGTTCAAAGTTTCCATGAGGTGTTTAATCCGGTCACCCCCGAAGATGCGCATAAGATCGTCTTCGAGAGAGAGAAAGAATTCCGTCGAACCGGGATCACCTTGCCTGCCGGCGCGCCCTCGGAGCTGATTGTCGATTCTCCTTGCCTCGTGCCGTTCGGTGCCGAGCACGTAGAGCCCTCCGGCCGCTTTTATTTTTTCTGCTTCATCCGAACCGGGAGGGTTTCCGCCGAGGACGATGTCGACGCCTCGGCCGGCCATGTTGGTCGCAACCGTCACGGCACCCGCGCGCCCGGCTTGCGCGATAATCATTCCTTCGCGTTCGTGGTTTTTGGCGTTCAGAACTTCGTGTGGCACGCCGGCTTTCGAGAGGTAGGAGGAAATAATTTCGTTGTTGGCGATCGACGTCGTTCCGACGAGAACCGGTCTCCCTCGTTCTTTTTGCTTCTTGATCTCCTCGACGACCGCCTCGTATTTGGCTTTTTTCGTTTTGTAAATCGCGTCAGGCGAATCTTCCCGAATCATCTTCTTGTTGGTCGGAATGGTCACAACGTCCAAGTTGTAGACTTTATGGAATTCTTCGGCGCTCGTCTCCGCGGTGCCGGTCATGCCCGCTATTTTTTCGTAGAGACGGAAGTAATTTTGGATGGTGATCTGAGCGTACGTCCGGTCTTCCTGCCGCACGTTCACTCCCTCTTTGGCTTCGATGGCTTGGTGGAGGCCGCCGGAGTACCTTCTCCCCATGAGCATCCGCCCGGTGAATTCGTCGACGATCACGACCTCCCCGTTTTTCACGATGTAGTCTTTGTCCCGCTTGAAGAGCGCTTTTGCTTTCAGGCTTTCCTGAAGGAAGTGGACGAGGCGGAGGTTTTCCGGCGCGTAAATGTTCTGGACGTTCGCCATTTTTTCGGCTTTCTCTATGCCGGATTCGGTTATTGAAACAGCTCTTAGTTTCTCATCAACGGTGTAGTCAGTTTCTTCTTCGAGGTTTGCCACGATGCGAGCGAAGACTTTATAGTATTCGCTCGATTCCTGATCGGGACCCGCGATGATGAGCGGAGTTCTCGCTTCGTCTATTAAGATACTGTCCACTTCATCTATGATCGCGTAGGGGAAGCCCCGCTGCACCCTGTCCTCGAGGCGGATGGTCAGGTTATCCCTCAGGTAATCGAAGCCGAACTCGTGATTGGTGCCGTACGTGATGTCCGCTGCGTATGCCTCTTTGCGGGAAATGGGGCGGAGGAACTTTTCGACGATCCGAAAGCCGCCAACGACGTCCCGCTCCTTGTCGAGGTTTTCTTCCCCCACAAACGACGGATCGTAGAGATAAGCGGCGTCGTGAACTAAGCACGCGACGCTGAGGCCGAGGGCGTAATATATCTGACCCATCCACACGGTGTCCCGCTTGGCAAGATAATCGTTCACGGTTATTACGTGGGCGCCTCCCGCTCTCAAGGCGTTCAGAGCTGTGGGAAGCGTTGCCGCGAGCGTTTTGCCTTCGCCGGTTCTCATCTCGGCGATTTTCCCTTCGTGGAGGGCCATACCGCCGATCAACTGGACGTCGAAGTGCCGTTGTTTTAAGTTTCTTTTGGCTGCTTCCCGCGTAAGTCCAAAAGAACGCGGCAAAACGTCATCCAGCTGGGTGCCGTTTTTCACTTCTTCTTTGAGTTTCTGGGTTTCTGACTTGAGTTCCTCGTCGCGCAGGCTTTCTATCTCTGGCTCGAGGGAGTTGATTTTCCGAACGATTGCTGTATATCTTTTGAGATTACTGTCTTTAAATACGCTGGTTAAAAAGCCCATTTGTTTGGTTCAACGTCGGGCCGCCTCTGCGGCCACGGTGGTGACCTCCTTAGTTTTTTGTTGTGTGAGTGCTCAGCCGTGACCGCAGAGGAAGTCCGACTCTCTGGTTCCCGCTGCATTATTAAGGATACCGCCATTTCTGCAAAAAACCAGGGCCCCTTGCGGGGCCCTTGGAAACTATTGAGGGCTTTCCTTGGATTTCCTCGCGAGTTCCCTCTTGAGGACAAGGAAAACCTAACACTCACACACGAGAGTATAGTAGCACACTTCGGGAGAAAATGCAAGCCTGTACCGGGCACTTGTTTACTTCATAAGGTTGATCACTTGATTGGTGATCCTGTAATAGCGCTGGGCAGTCTTGGTATCTTTCCTGTCTTTGGCCTCTTTCTCGAGACCAAACAGACGGCTGATGACATTTTCCAATTCGTCGGTACCGAGCTCGCTGAGGAACGGCAGGATATCTCTCTTGAACACCTTCATGTTGTCCGTGAGTATTTTAATTGCGCACTTTTCCTCGAAGTAATTTCTCTCGGAAAATATCGATTTCATGAAGCGTTTTGCTTCTTGGCTCGCCTTGCCTTCCCGTATTGCTGATACAATATACTCGAATCTCCAGAAGAATTTTGTTGCGCCCTGTTCGAAAAGATCAACGCTGTTCTTTGTTATACCGCCGAGATCCAAATCTTTTAAAGCGACGGTCAAACGGACGGTATCGGACAAGACTTTCTCGTAATCCCCCTTATTCTCTGTTCTGAAATGTGCGATGAGAACTCCCCTCTCTTCCCTGCTTCTTTC
>CAYRVA010000085.1:0-2722 GCA_964427645.1 uncultured Candidatus Saccharibacteria bacterium
TTTCTGGGCCGTGAACGTCACCCCAAAATCCGGAAAGAACATGTTGTAAGCGCCGTCGGAAGCGAAAAGAGTGACATTGACGATATCTCCCGCATTGACCACGATCGTGCCCGGCGAGAACTTCCCCCCGGTGCCGGTAATGATGAACTTGCGGTCGGCCACCGCGCCGACCTGCTGGACCGATATCGGTGTCGCGACATCGGCCGGAGTGTCGGTGGCGTTCGGCCCCGGCGTCGGAATGAAATTGCTTATGGTATGGCGCGTGCCTCCTTCCACGGTCGGAAGCGATGAAGACCCGGACGGCTCGAAACGGCCCGAACTCAAAGCTCCCTGGGGAGCGGAGGGTAAGCCGCTGTTAATCGACGTCGTGGCCGCGGACTGGCTGCTCGTTCCCTCGTTGAAATAAACGACTGTGCTGGTGGCCTTCGGACCGCCGAAAAGTCCCTTGCTGCCCAAGGGAGCCAGGATCACGACGCCGAAAAAGACGACCGCAACGACGACAAGACTGACGAAAAGCAGGATTATGATGAGCCGCGCTGTGTTTTCCATATCAAAATTGTGCCCGGGGCCGGGGTCGAACCGGCACGCTCTTGCGAGCGGCAGATCTTAAGTCTGCTGCGTCTGCCTATTCCGCCACCCGGGCATCCGCCGGAGGCCTGGGCGGGAATTGCACCCGCGTATAAGGGTTTTGCAGACCCTTGCCTTACTACTTGGCTACCAGGCCACTGCCTCCAAGGTTATTGAACGATCTCAAATTTCAACCGCGGCATCGGTTTCACGTTCATTTTGCGGGCTAACTGCCGCTGGAGGTCTGAACGCCGCTCATCGATAATTGTATACGCTTTGGGTCCCATTTCAAAAGGAAGAATGCTTAACTTCACCACAGCCGTTTCCAGCTTTTCATTCACCTCGACGTCTGCAATCGTGACGAGCGCTCCATCGAAATTGAAGTCCCTCAGGAAAATTTCGTTCAGCTTCTCCCGCACCAGGCTCGCCATCTTCAGGTTCCGGTAGGGCCTCATTTGAACATCAATAGGTTCCCCTGCTTGACCGCGGTCGCGCTCTGGACCAAAAGGCCCACTTCGATCCCTTCTCCTGCTTCTTGAATATCTTTCCGTTGCGACTGAAGGTTCAGGATCCAGCCATCCCCGACCTTTTCATCGCCTTGCCAGACCTCGAAAGATTCTTGATTCCTGACCGGCCCCAGGACGACGCGGCCGCCGACGATCTGCTCCTCGCCTTTCGGAGACCCGAATGTCGCGAGGATCTCTATCCGCCGCCGGTCGGTCAACTTCGTACGTCCCAAACGTTCCGTCAAAGCTTTTTCAAGTTCGTAGATGATCTGCGAGGTGATGACCTCGACGTGCCGTCCCTGAGCGAGGTTTTCGGCCGCGCGGTCGATCTTGGTCCTGAACCCAATGACGATGGCTTTCCCGGCGTCCGCGGTCTTCACGTCACCTTCGGTGACGTCCCCGACGCTCGCGTCGATTATCTTGAGGGGCGAATCGCCGGCCGATCTCAAAACCAAGCCCCGCAAGGCTTCGAGCGAAGCGGCTTCGTCGGCCTTGAGGACTATCGGCAGCGCCTTTTCGTCCGCGGCTCCTTGGGCGACCGAGGACTTGCCCGGACCCTCCAGTTTTTCGTTCTGGTCCGAAGTGAACCTCTCTCCGACGAGCGGAAGATCGTCGAAACCGACGATCAAGACCGGCGCGCAGGGCTCGACTCTATCGGTCTTGCTGCCGTTTCCCGTCTCCATCGATTTCGCTTTCCCGCCCACTGTCGCGGTCCGGACCGGATCACCGGTCTTTAGAATTCCGTTTTTAACTACGACGCCGACCAGAATGCCGCGGCGGCTGTCCCGCCGACTCGTCACAACGATGCCGGAAGCCGGTGCTTGGGGATCGAACGTCAAGTTTTCCATCTCAGCAGCGAGGAGAACAAGATCAAGAAGTTCCGGCACGCCTTGCCCCGTCTTCGCCGATATCTCCTGGTAGGAAACGTCGCCGCCCATGCCTTCGAGGAGAACTCCGTTCTGCAGGAGCTCTTTCTTAGCTCGCTCCGGATCGGCGTTGTTTTTGTCTATCTTGTTGATGGCGACGATGTACGGCAGCTTGGCCGCGGTGATCGTTTGGATCGCTTCTTTCGTCTGCGGTTTCACGCCGTCGTCTGCGGCAATGATCAGAATGGCAAGATCGGCGACGCGCGCGCCATAGGAACGCATGTTCTGGAAAGCCTCGTGGCCCGGCGTATCGATGAAGGTTACTTTTTGGTCTTTCCACTCGGTCTCGTAGGCACCGATCGCCTGAGTGATGCCGCCCGCCTCGCGCGCGGCGACAGTGGTCTTGCGGATATAGTCCAAAAGCGTGGTCTTCCCGTGATCCACGTGGCCCATGACAACGATGACCGGCGGTCTTTTTGTCATACCCCGTTAGTACAATTTCGAACTGACGCTATGATGAGACCTTTTTGTTGGTTTAAGCATATGTTTTGCCTATTTAGAATCCATACAATCTTGACTGGGCGTCCCGATGTATTATCGACGGTCGCTCTATTAGCTAACTGATCGATAATTCCAACCCGGATGCGTAAATTTGGACGCCATTCGAAGTTGTCCTACGGGGCATATCGTGTTGTCAAATTACCAGATGAATGATATAAAGACAAGGCGCTAATTGAAATTTGGAGGCGTGGCCGAGTGGTTTAAGGCAGCATCCTGCTAAGA
>CAYRVA010000086.1:0-2687 GCA_964427645.1 uncultured Candidatus Saccharibacteria bacterium
AGATAAGGACGGTGGTTAGAAGCGCCGCCGCAATGGCGAAGATGCCGATGTACAATAGTAATTCCGCGAGAGTGAACCCTCGATCGGAATTACGAATCTTGAATCTTGAATCTTGAATCAAGTTTTAATATCCAAAATACTAAAACCTTTATCCCTAATTATACAGGAGTTCTTCCAAACTTCTAATGTCTAATAACTGATGTCTGATTTCTCGCCTACAAACAGCGGCTGAAACCGCAACTTGGACAGCTGATGCAGCCCTCAGCCATTTTAAGCTCTGAACCGCACTCCGGGCAGCCGGGCATAAGGCCTAGATCGGCAATGGATTTCGTCAGATATTCTCCGGTGCGATTGTCACCGGAATCAAGCGCATGCACTTTCTCCAATTGCTCAATGTGCTTCTCGGCAAACTTGCCGCTGCCATTCTTGGCGTGCTCCTCCAAAATCCAACCAATGGCATCGGGTAGGGACAGAATAGTCCCGCTCTCGGTCATCACCGGCATCGGGCCGCGGATGCCCCGGAGGTTATCGGTAATTTCTTCTATCTTGATACCGGAACGGAGGGCGAGCGAGACCATACGGCAGATAGCCTCTGATGGTTCCTGGAAAAAACCGCAACTCTTACCAATGGTCGCCAACACTTCGAAGGTTTTGCCGTTTCCATCATTGTTGACCGTCACGTAAAGTTTGCCGTAACCGGTCTGCAAACGATATGTCCGGCCGTTCAGAATCTTGGGCCTCACCCGTGGAGTCAGGCCGTTACCGCTTTCCGCTTTCTCGGCTGCCCTTTTCTTCAACGCTAACGGATCTTCGTTCGCTGCCTTAATCTTGTCGGCCTCGCCGATATTCAGGATCTGAATCATCCGGCTGCCGTCGCGATAAACGGTGCAACTCTTGCAACCCAATTTCCAGGCAAGGAGATAACTTTCCTTAATGTCTTCGTGGGTGGCGCTATTGGGGAAATTGATCGTCTTGGAAATCGAATTATCAACGTGCTTTTGAAAAGCCGCCTGCATCCGAACGTGATCTTCGCCTGAAAGATCCATCGAGACGACAAAAGTCTGACGTAATTCCTCCGGCAGATAATTCAAGTGCTGGACGCTGCCGGTCTTTATCACTTCTTCGGTAATTTTCTTAATCTCGTCAGCGCTGAAGTGCCGCTTCGTGAGCTCCGTCTCAAAATGGCGGTTCAGATAAGAATACTGTTCACCGTCCTTGTCTTGCTTGATGTAAGCCAAGGCAAAATTAGGCTCTACCCCGGAAGAGGTGTCGAGCATCATGGAGATCGAGCCAGTCGGGGCCACGGTCGTCAAGGCGGCATTTCTCATTTTAATCCTTTGCTTCGCAAAAACGCTTAATTTGTGGTTTGGAAAAGCGCCTTTTTCCTTAGCCAGCTCCTGGGACATCTCATGGGCGGCTTCGTTAATTGTCGCCATCACTTTTTCGGCGGTTTTGAACCCCTTTTCCGAGTTATATTGAATGCCCAGCTGATAGAGCATATCGGCAAAACCCATGATACCTAAACCAATACGCCTGTTCTTTTTGGCAAGTTCGGTTACTTGCGGTACCGGAAAAGCAAACCGGTCAATGACATTGTCCATCAGGCGAACAGCAATCTTGGTTGCTTCGCGCAATCGGCGGAAATCGATCCGGCCATTCTTCACGAAGACGGCAAGGTTCAACGAACCGAGGTTGCAGTTATCGTAAGGATGGAGGAACTGCTCGCCGCAAGGGTTAGATGATTCAATCTCGCCCATGCCGGGTAAGGGGTTAGTGCGATTCACCGTATCAATGAAAACAATGCCCGGCTCGCCATTCGTCCAGGCGTAATTTACGATCTCATTAAATAATTCACCGGCGGTGATATCTATCTCTTCCTTACCATAAACGCTGCCGTTCGAATGACGGAGGACGCGGCGTGGTTTTACTTTCTTTCCCTTCCAGGTGCAGTACCAAAGTTCATTGGGTTTCTCTTCCACCTGTTTCATAAACTCATCGGTGACCTTCACCGAGATGTTAAAGTTACGAATGGCGCCTTCAACTTCTTTAGCACGGATGAAATCCAAAATGTCCGGGTGATCAACGCCCATCATCGCCATGTTCGCGCCGTGTCGTCCCTGTTGTTTAATGATGCCGAAGGCTTCGTTATAAATTTTCAAGAAGCTGACCGGACCGGATGAAGTGCCGCGCGACTTAACCGTGACCTCCATCGAAGGACGCAAGCGATCAAGAGCAAAACCTAAACCGCTGCCGGCCTGTTGCAGGAGCGCCGCTTCTTTTAAAGTCTGGAAAATCCCTTCCATCGAATCGTCAATCGGCAAAACGATGCAGTTTGCAACAAGCGCAGTAGTGGAGCCGGCGTTTGTGAGCGTCCTGCCAGCCGGCGTGAACTCCTTACGCGACATTATTTCAAAGAAATCTTTCGTAACCCCATCAATAAATTCTTTTTTGCGACCGTAATCCTTCTCTACTTCAGCTAAGGCCTTGGCGACGCGCCAAAACATATCTGCCGGGGACTCTTGGTTACCCTTTTCGTCCTTCACCAGATATCTTTTGCGCATCATTTTTAATGCGTTTTCCGAGAACGACTGATTGATTTGCGCTTTTTGCTTTTCACTCACCATTTTTATAAGAAATTTTATTGCCGACCCTACTTTTAATTACGGATATAGAGTAGCACAGGTGGG
>CAYRVA010000087.1:0-2686 GCA_964427645.1 uncultured Candidatus Saccharibacteria bacterium
ATTATATCCTATCAGGCTTTTTCTTGACAAATAAACGGTTTTGTGGTCTCATTTGCCTATAAAGGACAGGGGTCGACTGTTCTTTAAGAAGTTAATAAATTAGCGGTGCTGAAGTTGTTTCTCGCCTACGAACGAAGAAACATATAAAGCATCGCCTGCACCTATGAACGTAGCTAAAAACTACAGGGTGTCGCCGTGGTTTACACTCACGATTGGTATCGCAGTTTCGGTGGTAATACCCGCTATTGTGGGAATGGTAACCGGAAACGGTTACTATGCCCTCGCAGCTCTCATCTTGACCTTGGTATTCGTATTCAATCGGGGACTCAAACAATCCATCGTCCCGCTTGGATCCGAAGGAGTGGTAATACTCCTACACAGCAGGCGTCTGACTTTCCGGAAAACCGAGAAGATCGACGAGGAAGAAATTCCTGTTATGAGAGGACCCGTTCTTGGGGAGGGTACGCATTGGCTACCATTTATGCACGCAGAGTCAATAGAGGTCAGTCAGATCATCAAAGACGTCGCCGTTAAAGGCGCTCTGACCAAAGACAAACAGTCGGTAGATGTTAGTTTGTCTCTTACTCTCTACGTCGCTAATGTCCACCAAATCCTTAACAACAAGGATCGACTGGGCGGTGCCTTAATCGGTATATGCAAGCTGGCAGAAGATAAGACGCGCGAAGCGATAGGGATGGTAGAATCTCTCTCGTTATTCGGCGGTCAGGACGAGAAGAAAAATCAGGAAGAGAAAATACTGCTGTCGCTTAGGAAACGCGAGTTCATCTACGGGATAGACGTCGTGAGGTTGGAAGTAACCCACATCGATCTCTCCGAGGGGGAAAAGAAAGCTCTAGAAACGAGAAAGCAGATCGAGATCTTCAAGGAAGCGGGTCTCGAGGGCCGGGCCTTCGAGGATGCTGTTGCCGGACTTACCGGCGTGAAGATCGAACGGAAAGAGACGAAAGAGTCGAAAGACTTCAAATTCGATTTCGGCGACAGGACGGCGGAGATTATCGGCACGGTTCTAAAAACGGTCGCGGGCAATAAACGCTAAACCAGCATGAACAAAATAACTACTAAAGAGTTGTTCTGGGTGGTCGTAGCGCTAGTTGTCGCGCTTATCCCAACTGTGATAAAGCCCTACTTCGAGAGGGTTGCCGTGATCCAGGCCTACGCCGTTACCAACGCTTACCGTTTCCCGTACGATGCAAGTCAGGTGGATCTGACGCTGAAGCCCGGAGATACCCAGTGGGTCATAGTCCCGGCGGGATTGCATGTGCGCGAGGACGCGACGGATGGCAATGTCCGAATATGTCTCCTTGATCTCAAGTGCTTTAATGATGGTCCAAACATCGTGAACACTCCGCCGGTAGAACTATCCGGAGCGAGACAGGGAACATTTGGCATTACCAATCTCGATTCGAAGCTTACGACGGTTACGCTTGTGCAGTTATAGGAGCCTGAAAAACTCCGCGTTACAAAAACCCCGCGAATCCTCATTCGCGGGGTTTTTCATACCCAAAATAAAGTTAAGCTCCTAAGATCTGACGCACCAATGCGACCAGTGCTCGAGCGACGAAAGCAACAACTATCGCCACCACCGCGTAGATAATCAATTTCTTGGCCGATTCGGTGTGCTTCTCGTCGGCACCAGCCATAAGATACCTGACGGCGGCGTACATAATCATCAAAGCCGCGGCAACTATTATGAGACCGAATGCCCAGTTGATAATGCTGTTTATGAGTGAGTTGAAATCAACGTACGAAGGAGGGACAACCGGGGCAATACCGCCAGCCTGTGCAAGCGCATTAGAAACCGGCAAAAATCCCAAGGCGGCAACGGACAATGCGGCAATTTTTAGTTTTTTCATGGTTGGATTAAGATACCGACCTTTTAATTTTGTTTGATTATAACACGATCCCCGGCTACGGTCTATCACTGACCGCCAAGAACCTGGGTTATTATCGCGACCAGCGCTTTTGAAATAATTACGATCACGAGGCCAATCACGGCGTAAAGGATGGCCTTTTTTCCTCTTTCGTAGCGTTCCGGGTTGTCGGCAGCGGTAAGGATTAAGAACGCCCCATAGATGATAATGAGCGCAGCAAGCGGTGCAACAATCGTCAAAAGCCATGTGACGATATTGTTGATGAGCTGATTAATGTCCGTTGGGATGCCGGGCGGCGGCTGGATCGAAAGCCCGCTCCCGCCGGAGGGAGTATTTTGAAAGTCAGTAACTGCAATCGCTTGCGGGACGACAGCCGAAAATAGACTCTGGCCGGTAAGCGCGTTGAAAACCGCTTTATAAATCAGCCACGAGCCAAAGACGATCGCAAGTCCGACCAGCGCCGCCGTTATCGCCTGCTTGCCGCGGGAAATGCGGTCGGCCGAACCGGCGGATGTTAAGAGTAGAACCGCGCCATAAATTATCGCCAGCGTTGCGAGCGGTATCGAGATCCCGATCAAAAAATTGAAAATGTTTTGCAGCAAGGCGCCGAAATCGCCGAGGCTGCAATTAGTGGTACAAGGGACAATGGCGAACATTCTATTATTGGTTGTAGAGCAGACTGTTTATGGAGTTGGCCGCGCTACGCAGGATCTGGTCGGTGGTTAACGACCCCTTTAATGCTGATTGTATCATACTATTAAAGACGCTCGAAACCGCATCGGGGTCGGGCTGCG
>CAYRVA010000088.1:0-2684 GCA_964427645.1 uncultured Candidatus Saccharibacteria bacterium
GCCGAACAGTCGGCGCTGCTCCAAAACCAAATAGACGAGTATCGCGAGTTCGTTGCGAGCTTCGTCCAAAAGAACGCCATCATGGAAAAAAGCTTTTTTGTGATTGTGCCCTTCTTTTCGCCGGGCACCGCCGCGACCAAAGCCGTGAGCGGTTTTCTTCCTTTCTTTAAGTCCAAGAAGGGCTCCGTGGAGGAAGAAAAAGCCAAAACGGAAGCCAAGATAAAATACGAGGAAAACCTTGCGCAACTTCGCCAAAGAGTGGCCCAAGTTCAAGAGGGATTAACAGCTATAGGTTTGGACACAGAAATACTAGGTGACCCTGAGTTAATAGAGCTTTTTTATAACTTTTACAACCCAGAAACCGTAGAAAGGGGCGAAATAAACCTGCCCGAAGATGTTAAATAAAATGGCCGACAATAACGCCGTCCCTCAGCCGAATAAATTCAAAGACATAGCCAAAATAATCGCGCCCTCGGGTTTGCAGGTCCTATCCAACTACCTGAAGATAGGCGACAAGCTGGCCAAAACGTTCTTCGTATTCTCGTATCCTCGATACCTTGCCACCGGTTGGTTTGAGCCATTGATAAACTTGCCCAACCTTTTCGACGTTTCCATATTCGTGAATCCGGTCGACACCGGAACGGCCCTAAAAAACCTGCGCAAAAAAGCCGCGCAGCTCGAATCGCAAATAAACGAGGGGCAGGAGAAGGGAATGGTGCGCGATCCGCTTCTTGAAACTGCTTTGCGGGACGTGGAGGCCCTGCGCGACACGCTTCAGCAGTCGGAAGAGAAACTCTTTGACGCCGGCGTTTATATGACAATCTACGCCGACAACGCCGAGGAGCTAGCCCGGCTTGAAAGCAAGCTAGCTTCCCTTATGGAAGCTAAGTTAATTTATTTGAAACCGGCTCTCTTCGAGCAGTTGGAGGGTCTTTTGTCCATCGTGCCCTTGGGCAGCGACCGGCTGCAGGTTTATTCTCCTATGAATTCGGGGCCGCTGTCGTCTTTTTTCCCTTTCGTTTCCGAGGACTTGACCTCGAATGAAGGCATAATGTACGGCATAAATCTTCACAACCAAAGCTTGATTATCTTCGACAGGTTTTCGTTGGAGAACGCCAACCAGGTCGTCTTCGCCAAGGCCGGTTCGGGCAAATCCTACGCCACCAAACTGGAGATAATCCGGTCGCTCATGGCTGGCGTGGAGAACGTCATTGTGATTGACCCGGAGAACGAATACCGGAAACTGGCCGACGCTTTCGGCGGCAGCTTCTTCAATATTTCGCTTTCCTCCAAAGAGCACATTAATCCTTTTGACATACCGATAATACCAGAAGGGGAGTCGCCCTCGGACGTCCTCCGCTCGCATATCGTGAACGTCGCCGGTCTTGTAAAATTAATGCTCGGCAAGGTGACGCCCGAGGAGGACGCGCTTCTCGACCGTGCTATAACCGAGACTTATTCTTCGCGCGAGATAACGCCGGACCGGGACTTTTCGGCCGCCCAGCCGCCGCTTCTCGAAGACCTGGAAACGGTGCTCCGAAGCATCGAAGGCGGCCGCCCGATGGCCGAACGCCTTTATAAATACACGCGGGGCAGTTTCGCCGGCTTCATCAACCAACCGTCGAACGTCGATGTCTCCAACCGGCTTATCGTCTTTTCCATCCGCGACCTTGAGGAAGAACTGCGGCCGATAGCTATGTATGTCATCCTGAACTTCATCTGGAATCTCGTCCGCTCGCGGCTCGCCAAACGGATTATGATCGTCGACGAAGCCTGGCTGATGATGAAAAACGAGGACAGCGCCGCCTTCCTCTTCGGCATCGCCAAGCGTTGCCGAAAATATTATTTGGGGCTCTCCACCATCACCCAGGACGTGGAGGACTTCCTGCGCTCGCCCTACGGCCGGCCCATCATCACAAACTCGTCCATCCAGCTGCTTTTGAAACAGGCGCCGGCGACAATTGATGTCGTCGCCAAGGCCTTTGACCTAACCGAGGCCGAAAAGAATTTCCTGCTCTCGGCCGAAGTCGGCACCGGGCTTTTCTTCGCCGGCAAGCGTCACGTCGCCATCCGCATCGTGGCCTCCTACTTCGAAGATCAAGTTATCACCACCAGCCCCCAGCAGCTTCTGGAGGAAAAAGGTAATATATAATCAATGGACGAGGAACAAAAACCGGAACCCAAAATATCGCTGCCGGAGATAATAATCGTCGGCGCTTTTATATTGCTTGTGGATATAATCGACCTCGTCGGTCTCGCCTTGGGAACGCCGATGAGCGATGTCACCGACATCGTCGCCTGGCCGGCCAGCCAGCTCTATGTTTTTTTGAAAGGCGTGAGGGGTGCCTATATTCTCGTTTCAAACATCCTTGAAGCTATTCCTTACATCGGCGACCTGCCTTTAAGGACTATCGCTTTCGCTATAACCGCCTATCTCGACCATCACCCCAAACTGGAAAGAGGCGTCACGGCGGTAGCCGGCGCCATGCAAGGCAAAGTCGGAGCCGCTGGCCAAGCGACCGAGGGCGCTAAGATGCCGGCGGCGGGGCCAAAACCAGCAGTCAGCGCGACGCCAACCTCGGCACCCGCGGAAGCCGCCGGCCTCACGATGGCCGACGTAAGAGGCCCGGTTGAGACGCCTCAAACAACGCTCGCAAGTTCACGAGAAGCGGTGCCCCCACAGG
>CAYRVA010000089.1:0-2607 GCA_964427645.1 uncultured Candidatus Saccharibacteria bacterium
ATCTTACGCTCCAACAGTCGAGCGATTCGCTGAGTTCGGCCGCCTCTTTCTTCGCGGCCGACGCCGGCGTGGAGCAGGGACTCTATTGTTACTTTTACGAAGTGAACGGCAACAATATCGGCATCTGCAACAACTCGTTCTCTTTGGTGAACGGCGCTTCGGCGAGCTCGACCATAGTCCGCAACAGTTCGACCGGCGTCATCACCGTTTCCGGTTCCGGTTTTGCCGGCCGCACTGAGCGTATTTTGGAGACCCAGATCAACACCCAGTAAATCAATGGACAAACGGCAGGCCGCGGCACGCGCGAAAAAACTCCGGGCGGAAATAAACAAATATCGTTACGAGTATCACGTCCTGGATGACCCTTCGGTCACGGACGAAATATACGATTCTTTGACGGACGAGCTGCGGCGCATAGAAGAGGCCTTCCCGGATCTGATCACCCCGGATTCTCCCACCCAGCGCGTGGGCGGCAAGCTGCTCAAAAGCTTCACTAAGGTCCGCCACGAACGGCCGATGCTATCTTTTAACGACGCCTTTTCGACCGAGGAGGCGGGCGATTGGCGGCTCCGCCTGAAGGATTTTTTGGGCTACGACCCGGAGGAAAAGACCGAAAAAGGAATTCCGGTGTATTACTGCGAACTCAAGATCGACGGTTTGGCCATCGAGCTTACCTACGAGAATGGCCTTTTCGTCCAAGGGGCGACGCGAGGCGACGGTTTCATCGGCGAAGACGTCACCCAGAATTTGCGGACTATCGATGCCATCCCCCTCCGGCTTTCGTCGGAGGAAGAAGCATCGAAAAATCTTCGCAAGCTCGGCTTGGATCCGGGTAATTTCAATCTCGTACAGAAGCATCTCGTCGTGCGCGGCGAAGCCTTCATTACCATCAAGGAGTTCGAGCGCGTGAACGCCGACCAAAGGAAAAGAGGGGAAAAAGAGTACGCCAATCCCCGGAACATCGCCGCCGGTTCCATCCGCCAACTCGATCCGCGAGTGACCGCTGCGCGCCATCTCAATTCTTACCAATATGCGATCGTGAGCGACTTGGGCCAAAAACATCACGAAGAGGAGCATTTGATGCTCCGGGCGCTCGGTTTCAACACCAATCCGCACAACAAGGGGGTGCGGACGTTCAAGGAGGTGATGGACTTCCGGGAATACTGGGCGACCCATCGCGAAAAATTGGACTACGAAATAGACGGCACGGTCATCATCGTAAACAGCAACGCCGTATTTTCCGCAGCCGGCGTCGTTGGCAAAGCGCCGCGGGGCGCCATCGCCTACAAGTTCTCACCGCGGGAAGCGACGACCGTCGTCCTCGAAATCAAGGTCCAGGTCGGCCGAACAGGGGCGCTTACGCCGGTCGCGGTGATGAAGCCTGTTGGCGTCGGCGGCATCACGATCACCCACGCTACGCTCCACAATGCGGATGAGATCGAGCGTTTGGGGCTCAAGGTGGGCGATACCGTCGTAGTTTCCCGGGCGGGCGACGTCATTCCCCAGGTGACGAAGGTGCTTACGCATTTGCGGACCGGCAAGGAAAAGGCGTTCAAAATGCCGGCCAGGTGCCCCGTGGACGGCAGTCCGGTCGTGCGTGATGGCGCTATCTACCGTTGCAGCAACAAGCTTTGCGGCGCCCGCCACCGCGAAATGCTCTATCATCTCACTTCCCGCTCCGCTTTCGATATCCGGGGGTTGGGACCGCAGATCTTGGACAAATTCTTGGATGAGGGCCTGATCGCGGATGCGGCCGACATTTTCACCCTGAAGGAAGGAGACATCGCCACCTTGGAGCGTTTCGGCGAAAAGTCGGCCGAAAATATCGTGCGGGAGATCCAAGCAAAGAAGGAGGTACCGCTGGCCAGATTCATATCGAGCTTGAGCATCCTTCATGTTGGCGAAGAAACGGCGAATCTTTTGGCGCAGACCGTCGCTGACCTCCATAAGGACGTTAAGGAGCCCAGTGACGTCGGCCAGGTTCTGGGTGGATTGACCTTGGAGAAGCTGCAGGAGCTTCCGGATATCGGCCCCAAGGTGTCGGAAAGCATCCACGGCTGGTTCCGTGAAAAACGCAATCTAGAATTTCTGGAACGGATGGACGACGCCGGCGTAAGGATCAGCCGAGTGAAGACGGTGAGCAAGAGTGGTCCGCTTAAGGGCAAAATATTCGTTCTGACGGGCACTCTTTCGTCGCTCGAGCGCGAGGACGCCAAGGAGAAAATCCGCTCGCTCGGAGGGAGCGTTTCCGAGAGCGTTTCCAAAAAGACGACCTACGTCATCGTGGGCGAGAACCCCGGCTCGAAGTACGAGAAAGCCGGAGAATTGGGCGTGAAAACCATAAACGAAAAGGAGTTTTTGAAAATACTGGGATAATGTCCCGCGCCGCACTAGTTCGTATTTTAGGTGGGTTTCTTATATAATCCAGATTAATGTTGGATAAAAAAGACCTGGAAAAGCTTGCCGAACTTGCCCGGATGGACCTGAAGCCGAGCGAGGAAGAGAAATTTTTGAAGGATCTGGGGAGCGTTCTGGACTACTTCGAGCAGCTCACGGCCGTCACCACGGCCGGCGTTTCGCCCATGACGAGCGGGACCTAGTTTCGGA
>CAYRVA010000090.1:0-2496 GCA_964427645.1 uncultured Candidatus Saccharibacteria bacterium
GTCCAGGAGCTCTGCAAAAAATCTTCCAGAAAATTCGTTGAAGGCGCCAAGATAAGGCTTCGCTGGGTTGTCGGGGCTCTTCCCGTAAAGGAGGTGCGTTCCAGACTCCGATGCCCATTGCCAGAGGGCGTCTTCCGCGCGCACCGGCCGAAAGGTCGACGAGCCCATAGACACGCTAGTCACTTTCGTTAAATGGTTACTGTCGGATATGGTTATCGGCAAGTGATCGATTTTATATTTCAGGGGGTAAGCCATGCTTTTACTTCCATCCTTGGCCGATTACCTTTGCGCCGACCTGTTCTTGCGAGACCTGGACGGGCCCTTGCGGCGTCGGCTGAACCATGTTCACCTGCTGCTTTCGGTATTCTATCGTGAGCTCAAAGTGGTTGGATAGCTGAGCGCTCTCGACATACGCAAGTTTGTAATCCTTCCGGTTCTGCATTGCATTTACGCCGAGTTCGTTCTCGGGGTTCCAGATTTTCCCGAACTCAAGCTCTTTGTCGTATTCGTCGTATAGGCTGGTCATCGTCCGCGCGAGCGCAACGTCCGCGTCGACTACCGTTCTGAGGCCTAGATCCTCGCGAGCCTCGTTCCTGCCGATGAAATATTGATGCGAATACAGCTTTTCAGTGAAGTAGTCAACGATCTTTTCCACTTCATCGTCATTCATTTTCTTCAACGCCGCAGTGAAGGACTGCTGCCCCGACTGGTGGCTTTTAATGAGCCGCTTTGCTAAGACCCGAATAAGGTTATGAATGCGGTTGACGTTGCCCAGCGCCAATGGATGGATCTGTGGGTTCGCCTCAACGAATTTCACAAAGACTCGCGCAAGCTCCTCGTCATTTTTTATACCGAACTTATTCTTCGCCAAGTCAAAATAGGCCATTACGTCCTCAACACTGATAGGTATCCTGCTCATCGGGTTGGTCGGGTCGGCGGGATTGAAGACGTTCGCCGTTGAGGGATCGATCGGCGAAAGTTCGGAGAGATCGCTCATCACAATCTCGTCTGCGCCAAGCGCAATCATACTCGCGGCGCTGTGCGCTTTATACGGGACCAGGACCGAAAATTTATCGCAATATTCCCGGATCATGGAAACCAAACGCCACGGGACCATCGTATCGCCGCCGGTGCTGTATAAGAAAAGGTCGATATTCGGAGTTTTCCCGATGGCCCGGAGATGTTTGCTCATGATCGGGATCACGTCCGTCGCAATTCGGGCGTTAAATGGCCCTTGCCGATCGCTCGTGAGGTACGCGATGACCCTCGATCCCCGCGCCCTCTCTATTTGCTGGATAAGCAATTTCTTGTCCATGTTCGGCTAGTTACCTAGTTCGCGACCTTCCCGGCGCGCGTTTTAGCTCAAGATACCTTGAGCCGCGGGGGCTCAGCAATATTGAGCGATGCCGGCTCGGGTCCCTCGTTAAGAGCCCTTTCTCGACCAAGGGTTCCAGCCGATCAAGTAAACTCTGGTTTGAGGTTATACCCAATTGTATGCGCAATTCGGCAAAACTAGGGGGCATACCGTATTGCCGCGTGGAATCCGCGATTGCCCTTAGGGTTTCGTGCTGCTTTTCGGTTAGTTCGGTCATCATCTTGAGGGTACCCGACTATTTGGTCGGTGTCAATAGATAGAACGGAGGTGGCCGCAAAAGGTTACGCGTGCAACTTTTGCCCAGGAAAGCTTTGCTTATGGCGCGTCCGGGTATAAACTCAGCCCGTCTCCTCGCTGGGTGCGTCGTGCGGTCGGCACAATTAACAACAAAACACATGAGAAGAAAAATGAGAGTTGGGTATGGAGCCAGAACCTCCGGTGCCCCAGAAAGGGGCGCACAGGATAGTGCCGTAGGAATGGTACGACGGGGCAAGCCTAAAGCCTTTGCCGCGATTCCCGCGGCGGTGTCCGAGGAGACCTGGCGCCCTGCGGTCTCCCGCGAGATAGAGGAGAAGATCATCGCCCTCTACACGAAGGGGCTCACCACGCGGGACATCATGAACTTCCTGCGGGAGCACCATCAGGTGGAGGTGTCGCAGTCGACGATCTCGGTGGTTACGGACAAGGTATATCCCCTGATAAAGGAGTGGCAGGCAAGGCCGCTCTCGTCGGTCTATCCCCTCGTCTACCTCGACGGCCTGCGCTTCAAGGTGCGGGACGGCGGGCGGATCGTGAACAAGTGCGCCTACATCATTCTTGGCGTGAACGACCAGGGATTGAAGGAGGTGCTCGGCATCTGGATCAACGACACCGAGAGTGCCAAATTCTGGATGGGGATCCTGAACGAGCTCAGGAACCGCGGCGTGGAGGAAATCCTCATCGCCTGCATCGATGGACTCAAGGGTTTTCGCGAGGCGGTGAAGGCGATCTACCCCGCCGCCGACGTGCAGCGGTGCATCGTGCACCAGATCCGACACACGATCCGGTTCATGCCGACGAAGGACCGCTAGCAGTTCTGCCTCGACCTTCGGACGGTCTACGGTGCGCCGACGGAAGAAGCC
>CAYRVA010000091.1:0-2450 GCA_964427645.1 uncultured Candidatus Saccharibacteria bacterium
CTCTTTGCCGCCCCGCCAAACCTTGAGATTAACGGTTTCCCCAACCTCGCAGTCGTCCAGGAAATCCTGAAGGGTGGTCTCCGGTCCGATCTTCTTGCCGTTCCATTCCAAGATAACGTCTTTTTCCCTGATCTTCGCCTGATCGGCAGGGCTCTTGGGGACGACGGCCGGCTCGAACGAGCGCTCGCTCATGACATAGGCACCGTACTCTACCGGCAGGCGCATTTTCTCGCTTAGATCGTGGTTCAGTACAAGGTAGCGGACGCCCAGAAGCGGTCGGCGGATACGGCCGTGCTTCCTAAGATCAATGAGGTCTTTTTCGGCTGCCTTGATCGGAATGGCGAAGCTGATGTTCTGGGCGCCGACGACGACCGCGGCGTTGATACCGATCGCCCGCCCGAATATGTCGACGAGCGGCCCGCCGGAGTTACCGGGATTGATGGCCGCATCGGTTTGGATGAGTCCACGCAGTTCTTGAGCGCGGGAGTGAACGTCCTCTTTCGCTTCGACAGCCCGGGAAAGTCCGGAGATGATGCCGAGGGAGACCGTGTTCTTGAAAAGCCCGAGAGCATTGCCGATTGCGAGGACGGTCTGGCCGAGGACGACCTCATCGGAATCTCCGAGCGGCACGACCGGCAATTTGGCCTTTGGCTTTATGCGCAGTATGGCTACGTCGTCCACCGGGTCGCGGGCGAGGATCTCGGCGTCATAGATTTCACCGTCGCTCGTTTGGACTTTGCATATCGCGCCGCTTTCAGAGATGACGTGCTTGTTCGTCAGTATCACGCCGCTTCCGTCCACGATGAACCCGGAACCGCCGCCCACCTGGACCATGCCGTGAGCGTCGATCTTTTCCGGGGGTATGGCGAGCATTGCTTTCTTACCTTTCCGGAGGTTCATGAATTCGTCTTTAATATCCGCGGCCCTCTTTTCCACAATGACGGAAACGACGGCGGGCATCGCCCTGGCGGTCGTTTTGATTATGTGCGATCTTTCTTTCTTCATAATGCTTATTGTATCAAAAACTAAACCCCTCGTTTAAGAGGGGCTTAGTCCAAGAAACTATCTGCGATGCTTCTTGGTTTTTTTGGCCGCTTTCTTTTTTTTGGCCACTTTCTTTTTCTTTGCCATTTTTTCTTTTTTTCTTTTTTGGGATCTGTGTTGGATCGTCGACCATCGACCGCACCGGATCCTCTTACGCGTTCATCTACATTAATTATAGAAGAATTTTTTTCTGAAATCTGTGGATAACTCGGAAAAACGACCGGCGGCGGAAATTTTTCGTGCAATCATAACCGGAATACCGTGATATAATTAATTCGTCCATGTCATTATTGCGCCGGCCCGTTCCGATCTGGACCGCGGTCGTCAGTTTATTGGTTGTCGGGGGGACGATCGTCGTTTTTTTCGCTTTTGTGCGCGAGAAAGTCTACAACTATGAGATCAGTCTTCCGGCTGGCACGCCACAAGCCGAATCTTTTCAATACGGCAGCTGGCCGGCGCTCGCGGGCGGAGGCTTCTATAAGGAAGTCCTTGCCAGTTTGATAGACCAAAAGACGACATTCATTTATGTCGATCTTTCGGCGATGCATCTAGATTTCTACAAGAACGGTACGGTCTTCCAGAGCGTGCCGGTCCTTTCCAAAGGCAGACCCGGATCTTGGTGGGAAACTCCGACCGGCCTTTACAGAGTCGAATCCAAGATACCGCAGGACTATTCGAGCATCGCCGGGGTTTACAGTCCCTGGGCTTTGGACTTTCAGGGAAATTTTCTCATTCACGGTTGGCCTTACTATCCTGGCGGCACCCCGGTCGCTTCGACTTATTCCGGCGGGTGCATCCGGCTTTCCACGGAAGATGCCAAGGCGCTCTACGATATCGTTCCGGTCGGAACCCCGGTCCTGGTTTACAGCGCCAATTTTGAAAGTGATGATTTCCGGGCGGCGATAAAGGAACCGGGCGTGATGGCCAAAAGTTATCTTGCGGCCGACCTCGACAGCAATTTCATCTTAGCCGAGAAGAACCAAGACGAATCGCTTCCCATCGCCTCGCTCACAAAACTGATGACGGCTTTGGTGGCGGTCGAATACGTGAACATCGAGAAAGAGATCACGATCACGCCGGCGATGATAGTCAAAACCTCCATTCCCCGCCTTAAGGTCGGCGAGAAACTTTCGTTGTACGATTTGCTCCAGCCGCTTCTCAAGGAGTCGTCCAACGAAGCTGCTTCGGCAATATCTTATTTCTTGGGGCCGAAATACTTCGTGGAGTTGATGAACCGAACTGCCCGGTCCATCGGGATGAAAAATACAGAATTCGTCGATGTTTCCGGCAGCGATTGGGGCGACGTTTCCACGGCCAGCGACCTCTTCGTTTTCGCCAAGTATCTGCTTGAAAATAGGAGCTTTATTTTGAAGATGACGACGGACAACAACGATCCGAACGCCTAC
>CAYRVA010000092.1:0-2447 GCA_964427645.1 uncultured Candidatus Saccharibacteria bacterium
CAATAAGTATTAATATCAGTCCCTGCTTCATACCTCTATTTTAGCATTGGATCTGCGACCACGGAAAGTCCAGCCGGCCCGTTAGGATATGGAAGAGGGTGTTGACGATCAGCCAGCCGCAAAGGATGATGACGAGACCGATGACGGCGCTCGTGATTATCTTCCTGGCCTCGCCGAAGTTGCTTTCGGAGCCGAACGAAACGAGCATCCGGATCGCCCCGTAGACGATGAAGACTACGGCGAGGATTATCCCCAGGGGAACCGCTACATTGTTCACGACGTTGCCGGCGACGATCAGGCCGTCGCACAATGAGCAGCCGATCGTCGAGGTGCCGGTCGTCTCATTACAGGTCGTTCCTCCTTGGCCGGTACCCTGCCAGATATTGAAGCTGAAGCTCGGCATGTCGGCCGAAGCAGTAGCAACAAAGGCGCCGGAGATGACCAGGGCCGCGAACACCAATATAACGGTTTTTTTCATGGTCAAGAACTTTGGTTTTGGGTCAGCTGGTATATTTGCGCTCCCGCTTGATCCAAGGCTGATTGGACCGAGGTCTGCCCGGAAAGCACGCTTTGAATCGTCTGCGAGAAAATTTGAGCCTCCGTTGCCGGATCCGTTTCGTACCACGACTTCGCGATCAGGGCTTGCCGGGCGAAGGCGCTTAAAGCGGGATTGTTTTCTTCATTATATATCACCTGGTTCAAGGCGGGGGGCTTGCCGGTCGCGCTCGTGTAGGCGGCGGCCGTCTGAGCATTGGTGGTCATGTTCAAAATGAACGTCCAAGCCAGGGCCGCGTTCTGGCTTTGTTTGGAGACGACGTAGCCGAAATATTTCGGATAAGCGGCGATGACGCCATTTTTTTGCTGCGGAACGGGAGCCGTTTCCAGATCAATGAAGGGTTTTTGCGTTTTGATCTGCGGAACGGCCGATTCGTAGTCGAAAATCATGGCCGTTTTCCCTTGAGCGAAAGCATCGATGGAGTTCGGCATCGAGTCGTTCCAGGTATAGACGGACGAGTTCGGCGAGGCGAATTGCGTGTAGAATCGAAGGGCGTTCTGGGCAGCTTGGGAGGTGATGTCGAAATTTCCGGACCGCGAGTCGAGCGCCACGCCGTTTTGAGTGAAAAGCAAGGCGAGAATATCGGAAGCGTTATCGACGCTCGCATTGCTTCCGCCGATCGCCGCTGCCGCTTGCGTGATATTTCCCGCCGCGTCTTTCTTGACCAGTTTCGGAACGTTCTGGGAGAAGTCATCCCAGGTTTGCCATGTGGAAGGGAGCGGGATGCCCGCTTGATCGAAGAGATAGCGGTTGTATATCACGGCGATGGTGTCGATCGAAAGAGGCAACCCGTAGATCTGACCCTGGGAAACGAGATCCTGGGCGACGACGGGGGGAAAGAGCTGCTGGAGACTGAGGGATGTGAACTGGGTTTGAGGCACCGGCGTGATTTTGTTCAGGTTCGGTTGCAGGTCCGTGTTCGGGATCATGAAAATATCCGGCCCTTCGTTCGCCGCGAGGGCGTTCAGGACCGCCGCCTCGTAGGTTTGGACGTCCGGGAAGCCGCGATAGTTGATCGTGACGTTCTTGTAAGTCTGGTTGAAACTTTGGATGGCGGTGCCGTAGGCCGAAGATGGGTCGCCGACGCCCCAAAAATTCAACGTCGCTTTGATGTTTTGAGGATTGGCTTTTTGATTTTGCAGTCCCGGCAGTATGCCGATGAATATGAGGAGGAAGACCAAAACCACGCCGCCTAGGACGGCGATCATGGTGATTTGGTTACGAGAGAGTTGCATTAAAGGCAAACGATACCAACGAGCTTATCCCCTTTCTCCAGGTTCATTATCTTCACTCCTTGGGTGGCGCGGGACAGAACGCGGATATCCTTGAGCGCCGTACGAATGGCTTGACCTTTCGTCGAGAAGGCGAGCACTTCCGTGACCGAGTCGTCCACGATGTGGGCGCCGATCACAGGGCCGGTCTTTTCGGTTATTTTTGCGGTCTTGATGCCCGAGCCGCCGCGCTTTTGGACCTTGTATTCCTTGAGGAGCGTTTGCTTGGCGAAACCGTTCGCCATAACGGCGACCAGCCGTCCTTTTTCCGCATCCTCTTTCTTTATTATATCAAGCCCGCTCACGCCGTCGCCTTTTCCGAGGCGCATCGCCCGGACGCCCGAAGCGCCGCGGCCCATCGGCCGGATGTCCTTTTCCTTGAAGCGGATGGCTTGGCCAAGAGCTGAGGAGACGATGATCTGGTCGTCTCCGCCCGACAGTCTCGCCCAACCCAGCGCGTCGCCGCTGCCGAGCTTTATCGCGATGATGCCGTTCCGCCGGACGTTGCCAAAATCGTTCAAAGGGGTCTTTTTGATGATGCCGTCCTTCGTGACCATGACGAGGAAATTCTTTTCGTTAGCGAGCGAGTTGGGATAAGCGACGATAGCGCTGACCTTCTC
>CAYRVA010000093.1:0-2412 GCA_964427645.1 uncultured Candidatus Saccharibacteria bacterium
GATCTCGGACGTAACGCCGATCTGGCCGCCGTGGCCCTCAATTATATTCTTCGCAATGTAAAGCCCCAATCCGCTTCCGTTGGGTTCCATTTGAGCGACATTGCCACCTCGGTAAAACCTCTGAAAGAGATGTTTTTGTTCTTCGGGAGGTATTCCGATGCCGTTGTCTTTTATGCTCACCCGGACGGAATTGCCGCCGTCGGTCTGGGAAACACCGACGTCAACGAGGCCACCTTTGGTGTTGTATTTTATGGCATTGTCGAGCAGGTTTGCTACGACCAAGCCGATTCGTTCACCGTCGGCGGGCACGGTCAGGTCACCGGATCGATTAAAATTTATTTTAACACTGTAAGCGTCCGCGACCGGCTTGGCGCCAGTGACAGCATCTTCGACCAACGCCCCGATGTCCGTAGGCGCAAAACTGAAACCAAATCGGCCACCTTCAAGGCGCGCCGCTTCGAGCAGGTCGTTGATGATTTTGAGGGCTCTGGCAGTCAAGCCCCGGCTTTCTTGGATACCTTTTAGTGCTTCAGCCGAGGCCCCGCTCGATTTTTCGGCGTTTTCGAGCGTCCAACTGATGGCCGTGAGAGGCGTTCGGAGCTGGTGGGCGGCTACAGTGATAAACTCACTTTGTTCTCCCGCCAGAGCTCTTTCCCGGGTCCGGTCGTAGACCAATTTCAGGAAGCCGACCATCGTCCCTTTTGCGTCCAAGATTCGGTTAAGGGTCACCCGGAGTTCCCGGTGTGGGTCGCTGAAGGTCAGGTCGACGATCTGCGGCCAAGCGTCGTCCCGGATGGTCGTGACGCTTGGAGCTAGAGATGGGAACATCACTTCGGTGAGGAGCCGAAAACGCGGGCCTTCAGCAAGCTCCGGTCCGATGGTCCGCCCGATAACCTCGGCAGCGTTCAGGTCGAAAATTTCTTCGGCGGCGTGGTTCATGACCGACACCCTGAAGTTCGCATCGTAGACCAGAACGCCGTCGCGGATGTTCTGGATGACCGCGTTGAATTCGGCCTCGACCGGAGTCGGTGCTAACCCGGCATTTTTCTTCGAGAAAAGTCCCTGCAGAAAGCTCATTTCGGATTTACGATACCACAAGCAATGGAGAATTACGAACCCGAATTCAGAATAAAGCTTGCGGAAGGTTCTTCGTTGGCTTCTTCGGGTGTTGGTTTTCCTCAAGCCGCTTGATGAGCGTTTGAAAACCGAGCTCTTCAAAGAAAGGCTCCAGTTTGGAGGCGCTTAATCCGCCAAACTCCAAATCTTCTTTTCTCGGATTTATGGGAGTATCCCGGCGGATGGTCGCGAGATGCTTGGAGAAGACGGCATTCTCTTTAAACGGCAGGACCTTTTTTGCCGCCGGATCGCTTTGAGGCAGGCTGTCGTAGATCGCTTCGAGCGAGCCGAAGCGTTCGAGGAGGGTTTGGGCGGTTTTCGGGCCCATACCCTTAACGCCGGGGATGTTGTCCGAGGCGTCTCCCACGAAACCCTTGTAGTCGGGGAGTTGCCCCGGTTTCAGATGATAGCGTTCTTCGACCGCCTTCTCGTCGTAGGTTATGGTCTCGCTCACCCCCTTTTTTAGTATTTCCGCGATGACCTTTTCGCCCTCAACAAGCTGAAGCGTGTCGAGGTCGCCGCTCAATATGACCACCTGGAGCCCTTCATTTTTGAACTTTTCGGCCAGCGTACCGATCAGGTCGTCGGCCTCAAAGCCCGGCGCCTCGAAGGTCGGGATGCCGAAAGCCCGGAAAATGTCATGAGCCTTAATGAGCTGGGAAATGAGCTCTTCCGGCGCTTTGGGTCGGTGGGCTTTATACTGCGCGAAAACCTCCTTCCGGAACGTAGGTTCTGGTCGATCGAAGGCAGCGGCGACGTAGTCAGGTTTTTGATCCCGGCAGATCTTAAGAAGCAGTCCCGCGAGGCCATAGAGGGCGCCCGTCGGTTCGCCGGCGGGCGATGTGAGAGGCGGGATCGCGTGAAAAGCGCGGTGGATCAAGGAATTGGCGTCTATAAGAAAAAGTCTTTTCATTGGTTCAAAGAAATAAACCTCTCGTTTTCTCGGCGCCCGTGGCCAAACTTCATGTTTATTGAACCACGCGGAATCGCTTTTCCGATTTTCTGCGCCCATTCTATCAGAACGATGTTTCCGGGATCGTGGAAGACCTCGTCCAGTTTCAGCGTCGTCGTGTCCGCCGCGCTACGGAGACGGTAAGCGTCTAAATGAAACAAGGTGTGATAGCCGGGCCGGTCCCGAGGCAGTTCGTACGAACGCATCAGGAGGAAAGTGGGGGAAAGCAATCTTCGTTTGACGCCTAGCGCTTTTGCGAAACCCTGGATGAAAGTGGTTTTTCCGCTTCCCAGTTCGCCTTGAAGGCCGATGATGAGCGGATGAGGCGAGCGTTCATCAAGCTG
>CAYRVA010000094.1:0-2404 GCA_964427645.1 uncultured Candidatus Saccharibacteria bacterium
GAGTTGGACCTCCGAGCAGCCTTATTTTTAAATAAGTCCCAGTTTCTTTTTCACCTCCCCGATCTTCTTTTCGGCCATCCCGGCCGCTTTTTTATCTCCGGCAGAGAGGATCTTCTTCACGGCCACCGCCTTCAGAGCCCTCTTTGTTTTTTGGAACGGCGTTAGCTCCTTTATGATCGCCTCGGCGACAGTGCTCTTGAATTCGGCATAGGCAGCGTTCTTGAATTCCTTTTCAGTCTCTTGGATGGCTTGGCCGGTAACACCCGAGTAAATAAGGAGCAGGTTAGAGATGCCGGGTTTGTTCTCTTCGTCGTATTTAACCTCGTGGCCAGAATCGGTCGTGGCTCGTTTGAGCTTTTCACGAACGGTTCCTGGAGAATCGTCGAGGAAGAGGCACCCTTGAGGGCGGGATTTGGACATTTTCTTAGAAGGGTCGTCCAAACTCATTATGCGTGAGGCATTCGTCAATATCGGTTTCGGTTCGATAAAGGTCTTACCAAAGCGGGTATTGAACCTGCGGGCGAGGGTGCGAGCGAGCTCGAGGTGTTGGACTTGGTCATCGCCTACGGGAACGAAGGCGGCGTCGTAGAGAATGATATCCGCGGCCATGAGGACTGGGTAATCGAAGAGACCGGCATTGATGTTTTCGGATTGCCTTTCGGATTTATCCTTGAATTGCGTCATCCGGTTAAGCTCTCCCATCGGCGTGAAGTTGTTGAGAATGATGGCAAGTTCGCTGTTTTCCGGTATCGCCGATTGCTGGAAGATAACGGATCTTTTAGGATCGATGCCGGCAGCGAGGTAGTCCAAGACGACGTTCAAGACCTGTCCCAGTTTCTCCTGCGGATCGAAGTTCTCCGTGAGAGAATGAAGGTCGGCGATGAAAAAGAGGCACTCGTATTTGCCCGAGTTTTGGAGCGTCACGAAGTTCTTCAAGGAACCCAAATAGTTTCCGATATGCAGTTTTCCCGTCGGCTGAATGCCGGAAATGAGGATCGGTTTCATGGGTTAATTATGATTTGAGAGGGGATTTTTGTAAATAAAAGACGGTTGAGTCAGCCGACCCAACCGCCAACGAACAATTCGTGAATGATCTTTAATGAAGAGCGAAACCAGACCTTAAGGACCCTTTTGGTATGTGGAACTCGTATTTGTTGTCCGGCAGGGTTGCCGAATACCATACGGTTCCTTGATTCTTCGGTCCCAAGACGTAGGCGGTCAGCGTCCCATTGGTCCTACCGCTGTCTTGGAACACGGTGACGTTGTTTTCGACCTCGATTTTTCCGGGCGTAAATTTGTCTTGAGTACCGGCATTGTAGAAGTAGTACTCATCCGACTCAACGCGGCCGGTTCCCAAAAATACCGACCCGGAAGCGCCGTCACCGTTTCTGAGACTGACCAGTTTGTATGAATCGATCTCTCGCCACTGCTTATCGACGAAAATTCCGATTATCAAAGCGATCACGATCCCCATGACAAAGCCGAAAAAGGTGAACATGATTGTCTCAAAGAGCTTTCCAACGAAGTCAATGAAGTTTTCCACGCCATCGTCGAAAAACAAATTTTTCACCGAGCCGATGAAAAATACCAACGTAACACCCATTATCCAAATCATAACTGCCTCCAATATGTTTTTTTCAATAAAAATCTTTTTTCCTAAAAAGGGAAAGATTGATTCTACCTGCTAAATTGTACCATTAATACAGCAAAATGTCAAATAAGCAAAACCCCCGCTTTGCGGGGGTTTTGGGGCCAAAGAGGGTTAAATCTCGATGATAACAGGCAGGACCATCGGTCGGCGCTTGGTCTTGTTGTACAAGAACTGGCCGATCTGGTCGCGGATCAGGGTTTTCACATAGTCAGCGTCCGTGGGCTGTCCGTGGGGGATGCGGCCGATGATGCCCCGGACGCGTTTCCGGATCTCGTCCAGGAGATCGTGGCTTTCCTTGAGGTATATGAAGCCGCGGGAGATGATGTCCGGATTTTTGAGGATCCGGCCGGTGCGTTTCTCGAGCGTCGTTATGATGACGAACATTCCCTCTTGGGAGAGCATCCGTCTGTCCCGGAGAACTATTTCGCTCACGTCGCCCACGCCCAGGCCGTCCACGAGGACGTAGGAAGAGGGGATCTGGTTCTCGATGCGCTCGACGCCATCCTTCTTGAGCAAGGCAACGTCGCCGTTGTCGAGGACGATGACTCGTTCGCGCGGGATGCCGACCTCCTTGGCCAGTTTCACGAGCGCTTTGCGCATGAAGTAGTAAGCGTGGATCGGGAAAACGAACTGCGGCTTCATGAGCTTCATCACGAGCTTCAGGTCTTCGCTGTGGGCGTGGCCGCTCGAGTGGATGTCGAGGAGCTTCGTGTTGTAGACCTCGTCCACCTGGCGGGCGATGTTATCCTGCAG
>CAYRVA010000095.1:0-2403 GCA_964427645.1 uncultured Candidatus Saccharibacteria bacterium
ACTACGATATACTCTGAAAATACGTTCGGATTTTATCCAAAAACGACCGCAAATTAAAATGAGATGGCTTTATGTCATCTCATTTTGGTTTCTGAGAGTAATTCGAATATGGGAAGGGAATCGGGGTGAAAAATTGAATCCAATACTGCCCTGCTGTATGCTGAAACAACAATGTTCCAGAAAAGATTCAACCCGAGGCAGCACAGGCAATTTGACCGGAACAGCCGGCCCGAGCGCAAGTGGGAAGAAAAGATATACGTTTACGGCCGGCATGCACTGGAAGAGGCGCTTCAAAAAGCCCCGCACACCATAAAGAAGGTGTTTCTTTCGGCCGCCACGTCCACACCGGACATTCAAAAAGCGCTTCAAGAGCGCGGTATTGCGGTTTCACACATGAAGCAGCGCGACGTCGCTAACCTCGTCGGCGCCGAAGCGACCCATCAAGGCGTCATCGCCGTCATCGATCCGGCGCTTCTTGTCCGCGACCTCAAAAGCTTCCTCGCCGGCATGGTGCCGAGCGAAAATACCGTCCTTGTCCTTCTCGACGAACTCACGGATCCCCAGAACGTCGGCGCCATAATCCGGAGCGCGGCGGCCTTCGGCGCGGCGGGGATTCTCTTGCCCCAGCGCCGCCAAGCGCCGATCACGGGCGCCGTCGCCAAAGTTTCGGCTGGCATGGTCTTTTCGGTGCCGATCGTCTCCATCGGCAACGTTAACCAGACCGTTCTCGCCTTGAAAGAAATGGGCTTCCGGGCGTACGGACTGGATATGACCGGTTCCAAAAACGCGGGTGACGAAAGGTTCGACGCACCGTCGCTCATTATCATCGGAAACGAGGGCGCGGGCATCAGACAGAAGACGATGGAACACTGCGACGTCGTTTTGAAGATACCCATGAGTCCGGCGTGCGAGTCGTTGAACGCTTCGGTCTCGGCCACCGTCGTCCTTTACGAATGGAGCCGGCACCATCCGCAGGCATTGCGATGAAAAACCTGGATTTGACATCCGAACCCTGGGGCGATTATGAACTCATCGACTCGGGCGGCAACGAAAAACTGGAACGTTACGGCAAGGTGGTTTTGATCCGACCGGAGACGCAAGCGATCTGGCGGCCCGTCCGCCCGAAGGATTGGAAGCAGGCGGCGGCGCGTTTCAGCTTTTCCGGAGGCAAAGGCGCCTGGAAAAAGTTCGGCGGGGTTCCCGAGACCTGGGAGCTCGGGTGGCGAAACGTCCGTTTCACCGTCCGCTTGACCTCTTTCAAACATACCGGTCTTTTCCCGGAGCAACGGCCGAACTGGGAGTGGCTCGAAGAACGGGTTTCAAAACTGGAACGTCCGTCGGTCCTGAATCTCTTCGGTTATACCGGCCTCGCGAGCATCGTCGCCGCAAAGGGCGGCGCCAGGGTCACGCATATCGATGCTTCGAAACAATCGAACGCCTGGGCAAAAGAAAACGCGCGGTTATCCGGGGTACCGGAAAACGGCATTCGCTTCCTTCTGGACGATGCCCTGAAATTTGCGGAGCGCGAAGTGCGCCGCAACTCGGTTTATGACGGTATCATCCTCGACCCGCCGGCCTTCGGCCGCGGCCCCAAGGGCGAGGTCTGGAAAATAGAAGAAGATCTTCCGCGATTGCTAGAGACCCTGAAGAAACTGCTTTCCCCGAAGGCCGGCTCTTTTTTCCTTTTGAACGGGTATGCCGCCGGGTATTCGGCCACCGCTTTCGATCAGGCCGTGACCGGTTCCTTCCCTAAAGTGCCGCCGACCGGCGGAGAGTCCGGCGAGCTGAACATAAAAGAGTCCGCCTCCGGCCGTCTCATACCTTCGGGGATCTACGTCCGTTTCGTGCTTTGATTCATTGCCGGAAAAGGAAGTTTTGGTTATATTGGGAGCGAGGCCTTATCGTCTAACGGCTAGGACAGCGCCCTTTCACGGCGTAAATCCGGGTTCGATTCCCGGTAAGGCTACCAAGATTATGCCACGAGCAAAAAAATCGGATACCATAGAAGAAAAAAAACAGCCGGAAGAAGTGAGCTGGCGGGCGGCGGAATATGATTACTACGAGAAGGACGTGAATTGGTACCTTCTCGTCGGCGTCTTTTCTTTGTTGCTCGTCATAGTCGCTCTCTGGCAAAAGGACTTTTTCTTCGCCGTTTTCATCGTCATCGCCTCCGTGATGGTCATCGTGCTCGGCCGCAGGAAACCCGAGGTGATGGAATTCCGGTTCACCAAGGAGGGCTACCACCTTGGCGAAAAACAGTTTTACCCTTATGATGCTTTGGAGAACTTCAGCGTCGCCGAGCGGCCGAACCGCCTGGATGAAATGGTCTTGAAACGCAAGGTAGCCTTCAACCCCTACCTGCGTATCTTGCTGGACAGCCAAACTTCGGCGAAGGTGCGGGAG
>CAYRVA010000096.1:0-2364 GCA_964427645.1 uncultured Candidatus Saccharibacteria bacterium
CACCTGGGACGAGTCTTTCATGCTCGACGCTATCCGGGCCGCCTCGAGGTCAAGTTGCCTCAAGCGGGCGGTCGGCGCGTCTTTGGTGCTCGAGAAGCGCGTCATTGCGACCGGTTACAACGGCGCGCCGCCCGGCATCGATAATTGTCTCGACAAGAAACATTGCTACTACGAGGCGATCGCCTGGGAAGATCACAAGAAAGGGCACGGCCCATTCGAGTCGCTCAAGGAACAACGGAAGCACCTCTGCATTGCCGTTCACGCCGAGGTGAACGCGCTCAATCAGTGCTCGAAACTCGGTATCGCGGCTGCGGGGTCGGTTCTCTACATAACCAACTTCCCGTGTCCGCCATGTGTTCAGAACGAGATCATCTCGAACAGCTTGGTGGGGGTGAAAATCTGGAAGGACTACCTAGAGAACCCCCTGATCACAATGGACGAACGTCGCGCGAGCGAACTTCTTCTCCGCGAGGCGAAAATCCCGTTCGAGTTCGTAGATCTATCACGCGAGCGGATGGCTGAGATTTTCAGTATCATGCTGCACGTGGGCGATCGGACGGATTACAAGTTCAAGCCCGTAGGCCCAGAGCTCTTCTGACACGTTCCCAGTGCGTTCACAAAGCCCCTCTTCGCTAAAAGCGGGAGGGGTTTTCTTCGGTCCAGGTAGATGGTACAGTTTTTAGGGATTCCCACACCACATTAGGAGAGTTACATGGCCCTCAAGGTGGAATGTCATTCGGAAACCGCTACCTCAAGGAGTCCGGCAACGGTGAAGGTTTTCGAAGACGGCAAACTCATCGAGGAAGTAATTGCGACAGTGGAGCACGAGAAAGGCGCAGACGGCGATTTCTATCCCGTCATCAAGCTTTCGAAGATGTCCTAAACCCACTCGTTTCCCCACACATGGCGTTTAGATCCCCGCCGTCAAGCGGGGCTTTCCTTTTTTCGGTTCCGGCGTAGGATGGGCAGAGTCAATCACTGGGGAGTACCAAGTGGAAAAGAGTTTTCTAATAGTTGTTTACGGAATTAACGCTATCGGCAAATCCTCTCAAGCCAGGCGTTTGGCTGATAAGGTTCTGCCAGAGCGAGGTATTAGGGCGACCTATGTGAAGTTCCCGCTATACGATCTTTCTCCAAGTGGGCCGATGTTGAACGCGTATCTCCGCAGTGGGAATCCGCACAAGCTTTCCGCAAGAGAAGCCCAAATTCTCTTCGCTTTCAATCGCGAGCAGTTCGGGCGGGAGCAGGAAGCATTTCTCGAGCGCGGTATTACCGTTGTCGCGGAGGATTACGCCGGCACCGGCATCGCCTGGGGTGTGGCGAGGGGAGCATCTCGAGAATTCATGGAGGATTTGAACTCCCATTTCGAGAAGCCGGACCTCGCTATCCTTCTCGATGGCCAGCCGTTCGAAAAAGGCCTTGAGAGCGGACACGAACACGAAAGCGACTCCGAACTCATGAAAAGAAGCCGTGCCGAACACCTGAAACTTGCCGGCGACTACGGTTGGCACGTGGTCCGCGCGAACCAGTCGGAGGAGGCGGTCGCTACGGAAATCGAAAGTATCGTAGACGCGTTTCTCGTCCTTCAACCCCAATGGATCGATTGATCCGCCCCTCCCAACCGGGAGGGTGTTTTGTTTATCATGTTAAAATCCGTCTAATGGTTTTGAAGGTTAAAAAATTAAATCCCGACGCGAAATTGCCGACCGACGGCCAGCCCGGGGACGCGGGAATGGAAATGAACTCCTCCTAGGAAGTTACGCTTAAGCCGCAGGAGCAGGTCATGATACATACTTGGATCGCCATGGAGATCCCGGACGGCCATGTCGGGCTCATTTGGGATAAGAGCGGGCTTTCGACCAAACACGGCCTTAAAACGCTCGCGGGGGTGGTAGACGCCGGCTATCGCGGCGAGATATCGATCGCAATGGCGAATGTCGGGAATGAGCCGTACACTTTCAAGAAGGGAGAAAAAATCGCCCAAATGCTTATACAAAAGGTCGAGCAGGCGGAATTTACCGAGGTCGAGGAGCTTTCGGAAACATCGCGTGGCGCGGGCGGCTTCGGCTCGACCGGCCGCCACTAATATGACAAAGCAAGAGATCGAAACGTTAATTTGCGAAGTGATCGAGGAGATGGGCGCGAGCGAAAGACCGGCGCTTAAAACTTCGAGCGGCCGGGCGCGCGGGCATTACACTACGCCGGTCGCGCTCAAGCTCGCCAAGCAATTCGGCGTTTCGCCGAAGAAATGCGCCGACCAAATTGCCGACAAAGTCAGCGCCCGGGCCCTGCCCGCTCTTCGCGAAGTGGCTTCGGTCGAGCCAGGCTTCGTCCAGCTGACCCTGACTGACGTGGCATTTGCCA
>CAYRVA010000097.1:0-2363 GCA_964427645.1 uncultured Candidatus Saccharibacteria bacterium
GAACGCGGGCAAGCGGCATTTGTTCCTCCGGCGGAGTAAATGTGCTGGCTACAGTATCCCTGCCGGAACGCATCCTTGTCAAACCCGGCCGCCATAACGAATAAAAAAAGCCCCGACCTTTGTCGGGGCTAACGGGATCACCTCAAGGGCATGTCGAACTTCTTGAGGAGCTTGGCGAAATGTTCGAGGACTTCGCCGACGGTCAGGTGGTCGGCGAAGACGATCGCCTTGTCCTCGTCGGCGACGTCCGAGAAGTACTGGACGCTGGCCGAAAGGATGAGGCCGTCCTTGTTCAAGGTAACGACCGACTTGGCGATACCGGTATTCACGACCTTGTTCTGGTTGCTCTCGAAGAGCGTATCCGTCGTCAGGGCGCCGGTCATCACTCCGAAGATGGTCCGGCCAAAGGACGACATGAAGATGGCCGCGGCCTCGTGGAAGTTTGCCACATTGATGAAGGAAATGTTTTTTAGGGACTCGTCCGGCCACTTGCCCGAGAATCGAGCGAAAAATTCGCCGGTCTGCTGAATGCGCAATCCCTTGGAGATGGTGCGCGACTGGTAGGGGTGCTTCACCCCGACCGGCACGCCGTTCACCTTGGCCACCCGGCTTTCGCCGATGCGGTCGATCTTTTCGTTGATGATCGCATTGATGGTCGACATCCAGACGTCGATCTTACGCTTCTTGCAGAATTCCGCGATGAGCTCGGAAAGCCGTACCCGCATAACCCGGTCGAAGACGTAGAGCGGGATGGAGTTCTTGCCGTGGCTGAAGCGGGGTTCGTCGTGGTTGCCGTGCTTGTAGAAGACAGCAACGAGCGACCGCTTGAGCTTTTCCTCTACGGAGAACGTACCTTCCGCGTTCTTCCGCCACCTGCGGGCGAACGCGTCGGCGAGGATCTCGGCCTGCATGAGACCGGCAAAGATCTCGTGCTTGTCCGGTCCGTTCAGACCCGGAGGCATTTCGTTGTTGTACTCGTAGTTGTGGGAAATGCCCTGGATGATGTCTCCATTCAAAATGATGGCGTCCGCGTCTTCGGCGATCTTGGGTTCATTCTGGAGCGCGGTGTAATAGAGGGTCTTGAGCGACCCGACATGCCAGCAGGACTTGTTCACTGTGGTGATGGTCTTGCTGTCCTTAAGGAATTCGTCCAGGGAAAGATTCGCCGACTTCGCGAGCGATTCGCTGATGGCGTAGCGGTTCTGCTTTTCCTTGAAGACGACCAGCCGCTTCCCCCTAAGCTCATCCAGGAGTTCCTTGGTCTTTTCGGACGGCCAGGGCTTTCTGGCGTCCTGCATGGCCCGGAAATGGACGGTCTTCAAGCTCGCGGTAGAGGGCATCAGCGCGTCCAGAATGGCGCGGTGCCGATAGGAAAGCCCTTCCGGCAAGCCGTAACTTTTCTCGTTATAGATGGCCGTGCGGAAATCGTACCAGGTCGGCACGATGTCGTACTTCCCGTCTTCGCGCGCGGTGATGGTGACCACCACGCAACCGACCATGTTTTCGGTCGAGAGCTGTTCGTCCAGCTTGTGCAGCGCGGGGATAGAGATGCACGGGACGTTGTTGCGGTACTCGGGCAGATACGCTCCCGTGCCGGTGCAGCCGACGAGAATCAAGGGCGGCGCGTCGGAGAAGGTCCTGAGAGAAAAACTGTTCACCAGGCGCTGCATGAGCCCGGTTACGTTATCGTAGAACCAGGGCTGTTTCCGGGGCACGATGACCCGCGGATCACCGAAGCCGGGCAGGTTGACCGGGATCTTGGTTTCCGGGTCGTCGAAGATGCGGATGTCGTCCCGGAGAGGACGTCCTTTGTCGTCCTTTGCCCTGAAGAGGCCCTCCAGAATATCCCGGCCGATCGCTCGATCGTAGACCTTTTCGGCCAGCACGATGTGATAGTTCGCGCCTTTTATCTCGGGCAGAAAATCGTTCAGAGCGGCGACCATTTCGTCAACGAAAGTTTCGCTGTTCTTTGCCTTCACGTCGTCGAGCTTTTCGCGCTCCTCCGCCGGAACTTCCTTGTTGCGCAGCTTGGTTTCCAGCAGCTCGGCCTTGATCCGCATCCCTAGTTCCGTCTCCAGCGCCTTGCCGGAAATGGTGCCTCCGGCGATGATCACGAACTTGGAGTTGTGCCATTCGGACACTTCCTTTACGAGTTTCATGAGATACTTCCGGCTGCGGTCCGGGAAATTGATGCCGGAAACACAGGTGAAGGAGACGGACTTTTCGTTAGCCATTTCAAACCTCCTTTTCGCGGTTCGGTTGTAAATTAACTGCCCTCATTCTCGTCCAAAGCGCCGCTTTGGTCAATGGGCTCCGATTTCTCGTTTTAGAGGACCGGCGCTCCCTTCCTTCCGGCGGGAAGG
>CAYRVA010000098.1:0-2357 GCA_964427645.1 uncultured Candidatus Saccharibacteria bacterium
TGTCTGGATCGAAGCTATATCTTAGGAGCCGGGAGTCGGATTGTAATAGGTCTCCGCTATGGCCCGCGCTTGGTTCACATCGGAAATAATACGGGCGTCCTTGGCCTTGTCGCGGGAAGGACCGAGAGCAGTCAAAACCACGGCCGAAAGAATACCGATCATTGCGATCACGACGAGCATTTCGATCAGGGTAAAACCTCCTTTTCCTTTGAACATTTGCTTGATGTTATTATCGACCATTTGATTTGCTTTCATTATAGCACACAGGACCTGTCTCGTTGCGGGATGTGGCCTAGAAAGTCTGGGATAGATTGTAGATCGGGAGGAGGATGGAAGCGAAAAGAATGGCGATGATGACGCCGATCACGACCATAAGGAGAGGTTGGATGAGCTCGACCAGGCTGCTTACGGTGTTATCCACTTCGCGGCTGTAAAAGTCGTTTATTTTGCTCAAAAGGTCTTCCAGCCGACCGGTCGATTCCCCGACCGAGACCAACTGAGAAACGAGTGGAGGGAATTCCGGCATGGGTGCCAGCGCTTGAGAAAGCAGTTTCCCCTTCCGGATCTGCTCGGCGGCGTTATGGAGCAATTCGGCGTAAATGGTGTTGCCGATCGTGTGCGAAGATATTTCGACCGCTTGCGGGATGGTGAGGCCTCCCTTGATCAAGACTCGGGCCGATTCGGCGAACCGGGCGATATAAAGCTTTTGGAAAAGAGAGCCCAAGATCGGCGCTTTGAGCGTCAAAGTATCGAGCACCGCCTTGCCTTCGTTCGTCTGGAAATAGTCGATCAAGAGAATGACGACGGCCGCGAGAGCGATTACGAGCACCCACCACCAAGCCGACATGAACTGGCTCAAACCGAGCAGGACCTGAGTAAAGAAAGGTAATGCCACATGCGATTCGGCGAAAATCGGCGTTATTTGAGGGAACACCATCGTCACCATCACCGCTACGACGACGACGAAAAGGACGACGACGACGGCCGGATAAGTCAGGGCATTCTTCACCTTGGAGATTAGGGTCGCCTGTTTCTCCGAATAGTCGGCCAAGAAATCCAAAACCTCCGAAAGACGGCCGGTCACCTCGGCCGACTTGACCATGTTCACGTAGAAGTCGGAAAAAATGGTCTTATGCCTTTCGAGGGATTGAGAAAGGGAAAATCCGGCATTAATATCGTTGCCGATCTCGGAGATCGCTTCCTTAAGAACCGGTTTGGTCGTCTGTTTGTAAAGGCTCGCCAAGCTGTCCGAGAGCGGCACCTGCGAAGCGAGCAGTGTCGCGAACTGGCGCGTGAAGATCATAATATCCTGAGATTTGACGCGCTTGAAAACATCGAGCAGTCGGGAGTACCAAGCACCGGTCTCTTCTTCCTCGAGGCTCAGAACGAAGAGCTGGTGGCCCAAAAGAATGCTCAGAGCCGCTTCCCGGTTTGAGGCTTCGACGTTACCCACTTGGAGCTCTCCTTCCTTTGTTCGAGCTTTATAGGCGAACTTCATCTTTTCTAATTATAGCTTAAGTGCGCTCGAGCAGGATGCGGAGCTCGGCCGGATTCAACGAGTAGGTTTCGGCCTCTTCGAGCGATATTTCTTTGCGTTTGACCAAATTCACGAGCGAGCGGTTCAGGGATATCATGCCCTCCTGGACGCTGGTTTCTATCACGAGGTCGATCTGGTAGATCTTGCGCTCCCGGATGAGGTTCCGCACGGCCGGGTTCACGAGCATTATCTCGGCCGCCGGGATCCTTCCGCCGCCCAGCCTTGGCACAAGGCGCTCCGAAACGATGGCGACCAGAGTTGAGGCAAGCTGGGAGATTATCTGGCCTTGCTGGTTCGGCGGAAAACTGTCTATGATGCGGTCGATCGTCTGGGAAGCGGAGTTGGTGTGGAGAGTCGAGAAGACCAGGTGGCCGGTTTCGGCGGCCGTCATCGCCGTCGAGATCGTTTCCGGATCGCGCATCTCGCCGATCATAATGACGTCCGGGTCCTGGCGCAGCACCGCCCGCAAAGCGTCGTGGAAAGAGAGCGTGTCGGCCCCGACTTCCCTTTGGGAAACTATGCACCGATCCTGGGAAAAGACGTACTCGATCGGGTCCTCGACCGTGATGATGTGATCGTTCCGCTTGTGGTTCACCTCGTCGAGGAGCGCAGCGAGGGTCGTGGACTTGCCGTGGCCGGCGGGACCAACGACCAAAACGAAACCTTGGTTGAGTTTGGTAAAATCGTGAAGAAGCGGCGGCAGGTTCAGTTCCTCGACCGTCCTGATCTGGGCCGGTATCAAACGCAAAGCGGCGGCCATGAAGCCGCGCTGGTAGTAAGTGTTTACCCGGAAGCGGGCCTTATCCTCGTAGTTGAAGGA
>CAYRVA010000099.1:0-2314 GCA_964427645.1 uncultured Candidatus Saccharibacteria bacterium
GAGTATTACTATGGCTACAACAAGAACAGCCACTGGCCAGAACGATCCGACAAGATCGCCCCAGCTCATCAATCCAATTGTCAATTTACTCTCCTTTCTGCTTTTTTATATTTTATGTAGAATTGAAGCGATGTTCAAGCAAACTTTGTACGCCATCGCGCTCGTCGTCGTTCTCGCCGTGGTCGGTTCGTTCGGAGTCGCGGTCTTCCGGAATATTAAAAAGCTGCCCGCGCAAACGCAGAGCGGGGTTTCGTCGTCGTCGCCGGATACGACCGCGAGCGGAATGATATCGGCTTCGCCGGCCGACGCTTTGAAAGATATCGCCGTGGCAAGTCCGCTCCCGAACGCTCTCGTGGAGCCGCCGCTTTACGTGACGGGCGAAGCGGTCGGCAATTGGTACTTCGAAGCCTCTTTTCCGGTCATCCTAACGGATGGCGACGGCCTCATTTTGGGCCAAACGTCCGCGCGGGCCCTCGGCGATTGGATGACGACGAGCTCGGTGCCGTTCTCCGCCGCGCTGGACTTCGGCGCGCCGCGCACGTCGAACGGTTTTTTGATCCTCAAAAACGACAACCCTTCCGGCAATCCGGCCACCCAGAGATCCGTGGAGATACCGGTCAGGTTCAAGTGAAACGGGTCGAATTGGTATAATGGAAACCATAGTCTGGAAGAAGGAAGGTTCAAAAGGCCGAAGAACAACAAAAAATAAAATGGAAAAACTGAACGTTAGAAAATTCGCGGTCGCGTGGGGAGTTTCCTGCGCCATCGGCGTCCTGCTGCTTGGTTGGGTCGCCATCGCCGGCTGGGGGACCGAAATGGTGAATGTGATGTCCTCCGTCTACATCGGCTACAGCCCGAGCTTTTTCGGGGCCATCATCGGGGCCGTTTGGGCCTTTTTTGACGGGGCGATCGGCGGGGCGATCATCGCTTGGATATACAATACGGCGAAGAAATAAAGCCGCCCGCTCGAAAAGTGCCCGTATCGGACGGGCCTTTTCTTTTGAGATAAACGTATTATCTGATAAGCGAACATGAAAAAAATCCAGATCATCTTGGCGGTCGTGTTGGTTTTGGCGGCGCTTGGTTTCGCGGTAGCCAAGTTTTTGTCTCCCTTGCCGCAGGGCGGCGGGGACGCCATAGCCACATCCACGCCAGAGGGTGCGGCGGCCGGAGCGCATTGTGGCGGCTTCATCCGGAACGCTCCCGTTTGCGCCGCGGGTCTCCATTGCGTCTTGGACCCCTTTCGTCCGGACACGGGCGGCGTTTGCGTTCCGGACCAGGAAGCGACCGGCACGAACGCCGTCCTGCCGTACGATTCCGGGATCCGGGGAAGCGTATTGCTCGGTCCGGTTTGTCCCGTGGAGCAGAATCCGCCCGCGCCGCAGTGCGCCGAAAGACCTTATTCCACTCTGGTCGTCGTCTTCAGGACGAGCGATCCGGTACATGCCATCGCTTTTGCTCAAAGCAATGCGAGCGGCACCTGGAGCGTCGCTTTGCCTCCCGGCAGTTATGTCTTGGGGGCGGGGGAAAGTGCTTCCCCGCAATGCGACCATCCGAACGTGACCGTAACGGCCGGCGCTTACGCTTCAGCGACGGTGCGCTGCGATACGGGCATCCGGTAATGGCTTCCCGCCGCTCGATTATGTTAGAATAGGAAACCGGTGAACGAACAAAGCGAAAACATCATAAAAGTTTCCGGGCTGACGAGAAAGTTCGGCGATTTCACGGCCGTCCAAAACATTTCTTTCGACGTGAAACGGGGCGAGGTATTCGCTTTTTTGGGGCCGAACGGAGCAGGCAAGTCAACGACGATCAAAATGCTCACGACGGTCCTGCGGCCGACAAGCGGAGCGATATCGCTGGACGGCCACGATCCGGCCCGCGACTCACTGGACGCGCGCAAATCTTTCGGCATAGTTTTCCAGGACCCCAGTCTGGATGACGAGCTGACGGCCTATGAGAACATCGAATTCCACGGGATCCTTTACGGCATCCCCATGGATTTGGGCCGTAGCCGGGCCGAGCAGCTCTTGAAGATAGTGGAATTGTGGGACCGGCGGAACGAGCTCGTAAAAGGTTTTTCCGGCGGCATGAAGCGACGACTCGAAATAGCGCGCGGCCTTCTCCACCATCCCCATATTCTTTTCTTGGACGAACCGACCCAAGGTTTGGACCCGCAAACGCGCAACCACATTTGGCAGTACATCCAGAGTCTGAACAAGGAAGAAGGCATAACGATCTTCTTCACGACCCACTACATGGAAGAGGCCGACAAGGTCGCGGAGAGGGTTGCGGTCATCGACCACGGCAAGAT
>CAYRVA010000100.1:0-2207 GCA_964427645.1 uncultured Candidatus Saccharibacteria bacterium
AAAGGCTTCGGCGGCACGAGGGAAGGCGCTGAAAATTCGACCGATGCTCATAGGGGCATCCTATAGGAGCCCATTTCGGCTGTCAACTACAGGTGTTTTTCAAAGAATTTCTTATACTTAGCTATCGTTTTTGGCTCTTCCGTGTAAAAGAAACTTCGTTTTTTACCGATAGTTTTTGCGAACATTAACTTTGAGTCGTCGATTAGCAGCATACGCTGGTACCCCGTCTTGGGGAGGCAATAAAACTCGTAGTTCTTATTTCTTATCTGAACGTTCTTCTTTAAGGACGCAAATTCTTTTTCCGATCCAAATCCAATCCTAATTACATGTACACCGGCAGTCATTTTCTTTTTCAAAAGTGAGAAGTAATCAGACGGAAGGGGACTTCCCGCTTCTTCTTTTGCAAGCATGGTCGCTTTTACGCTTTTTTTCGCACCCCCAACGATCCGCATGGCGGTTTTTAGTATCTCTGTACTTTCCAGTCGTCTTATTTCACTCATATCAATACTGTATCAGACCGTGTTTGCGGTCTGAAGTTTGGGCGGATATTCTAGCCAAATTCCAGATAACAAAAAAGTGGTGGTGTCGGCTACAAGGGTTGCTTGTAGCCGACACCGAGTCATACGTTGGCTGTGCACATGAACCGAAACGCGTGTAGACGCGGGCCGGTAGAGCTGGTCAGGATGAGGTTTTCCGGTCTCGCCGGGACACTCCGTATCCGTATAGCTCCATGCTCGTTCGCCGGCCGCTTCGCCCTCGTGACAAGTTGCCGCCACGAGTGCAATGCGTTCCGTAAAACGGGCACCGTCTCGGTATTGAGAGCAACGTGTAGAATGTCACCCTCGATGTTGCCTTGTCGGAGCCCTTTGTCGAGAAGACGCAGGGCCTCGACGATCCCGGCATCGTTTGCCGGTTGCGAGCTTGCACGCTCGAGGAACAGCTTCCGATGCTTGTCTCCCGGGACGAGGACCAGCTCTTGCAGGCCGGTCATTTCACCACAGGCCATCTGGAAGTAGGGATTCGGAAAACAGGTGACCTCCCCGGTGGCGTGCCGCCGGAGAAGCGCTATGGTTTCCGTTGCCCCGTAGTTCAGATTGAGAAGAAGGAGACGGCTCCCGGTTTCGACGGAATCAACCGCCGATACCGGAATGACGTCTACGACCGCCCCCGCGCGTGTAAGTGCTTCGCGCAGGTATTCGATCTCCCGTATCTCAAGCACGTCCTCGAGTTGCGTGATGACCGCATCGCGGGTCACGATAGTGATCTTCGTTCCCATCTTTTCGATGATGTTCTCGACGACCTTGGCACCGAGCTGCCGCACAATCGCTTGTACTTGCGGGAAGACGGACGAGCCTTCCGCTTCCACCCCGGCGAGGAAAAATCCGACGTCGGGGCAGTTGATCTTTTCGACCGTGACTGTGCCGTCCGTGAGGACGTACACGTCGGGTTGGGCATAGAGAAGATTGCTGGGCCGGGTCGTACCGGTCTGCAACATCTCAAGTTGATGTGCCCGCTCCGTCGCACGACCGAGTAGACGCAGAACCTCGCGTTCTACCCGTCCTGCTACGTCTTTCCCGAACACGATAGGCCGTTCGGGTAGGGCAGGGCGGATGAACATGAACGGGCGATGGCCTTTTTCGGGCCGGCCCTGTTCAATGCCACGTGCTTCGAATTGTTGGAGCAATTCGTACGTCGCACCGAGGTTGAACGGTAGAAAGGCCGCGCGGAGATCGCGGGCCATTCCGTTCGAGCCGGTGTTCCATGCTTCGGGAATCGCGACCCCCTCTTCGAAGTTGATCGAACGGACACTTAAGTCGGTCTGTTCGAGCGTAGCGTCGATGGTAAAGGGGAGGAAATTTCCGGGCATGCCTTGGTCAGTTTTCAGCGCCGGGCGATACAGTCCGATGCCGTTTGTCATGTGGCGCAATTCATTTCCCGTTCGCGGGAAGAATGCTTTGCGCAGGTGTTCGCACGGCTCGCGCCGCAGTTTCGCAATGGCTTTATCGAGTTCAACACCGCTTTGACCGGCGAAGAATCGATCGAGACCAATGCTAGCTGCCTTGATGCGTCCGCCGATCGGGAGAAGCTGTAGCATGTGTGTCTTGCCTCGTATGTTGAACTCAACGATCAGGGTTTTCTGGTTGGACTGTCCAAACAAAAAACCGCCCTCATGTAATAAGCTTGCGCTCGTTACATAAGGGCGATTT
>CAYRVA010000101.1:0-2194 GCA_964427645.1 uncultured Candidatus Saccharibacteria bacterium
ACGCAACTCAAGAACAGCAGTCAGATCGTCCAGCTCCTGGAGAATCCATCGGTGGCCAGTCAGGCCAATATCCCTCCGGGCGCATTGCCGCCGGTGCCGGGAGCTCCTGCCACAAGTGTGTCGGCAACAAGTACGAAGTAAGACCTTCGTGCGGGCGGAGCCGAAGATGGACGTAACGACAAGAAAAAATGAAGCTCCATAATTCCAAATTCATTTTTCTCTTTTTGGCGGCGGCCATTGCGGCCGCCGCCCTAGGCGTCCGTACCGTTTTTGCCGCCGCATTGGGCACGCCGGGAGTGAGTTCCGGCGCCATCGGCGTTGACTCGTCAAACAATGTAAGCGTAGGCACCACGACCCCGAACGGCATCTCGAAATTCTTGATCGTCGCCTCTTCCACGAGTGCAAGCGACTATTCGCTCAAGACCTTGTGGTCGTAATGCGACACCCGATTTTCAAAGCGTCTACACCAGTTCCAAAGATATGGATGCAGATAAATTTCTGCCTTTCGAACTGCATCGCCCGGTCCCTCGGTTGCCGAGGGTCCGAGTCCCAGCCGTGATTAAGTCAAAACGATAGGACCTCTCGTCCCTGCTTTTCCACAGGTCCGCCTTGCCCCATATTTGCCGATGATATACTGAACGCAAAGGTCGCTCCTTCCTTAGAAGAAGCAGGAAGAACCAAGAAACCTTCAAAAATCCAAGTGCAAATCAACAAGAAAAAACAAGGATTCACGCTCATCGAACTTCTCGTCGTGATCGCTATCATCGCGGTCCTGGCTATCGTCGTGGTCCTGACGATAAACCCCGTAGAACTGCTGCGTCGGTCCCGCGATTCAAACCGCATCTCGGACCTCTCGATGATCCAGACGGCAATCAGCCTCTACCTCGCCGATGTTTCGTCAACGAGCATGGGGACCGCGGCAACCTGCTACCTGCAGTATGCCGGCGCGAGCGCCCCTGCGACGGTCTACGAGTTTCCGAACGCGGTGACGAACGAAAACGGCGCATTGACCGGATACACTGTGACTGCGACGACGACCTGCGCGCAGTGGTTCACAAGCCAAACCGCGACGACGATCGCTTCGTCGAGCCGCGCCGTGAACTCGACGAGCGGCTGGATACCGATCAACCTCTCGCTCATCAGCTCGGGCGCGCCCATCCGGGAGTGGCCGGCAGATCCCGCGTACAGCGCCGGAGCCACCGGTTCCGGCAATGCCAACGCCGGACACTTCTACTCCTATATCCCCGGGTCTACGAACAACAGCTATAAGGTCGCTGCCAAAATGGAGAGCAGCCTGTACTCCTACGGCGGCACGAGCGACGAGGAATCGACTGACGGCGGCAGCGATCCTGCCATATACGAACAGGGGTCGAACCTGGCGCTTTAAGCAGTGAGATTTACCCTATTCGCCGCACCATCGAGGAAGGGCGGACGGCAACATCCATTCGATTTTTTAGTCCGAAACACTAAGCTCAAATAAGCTCAAAAAGGAAGCGAGCGTTCTTAGGCCTCCTGCTCCTTCCCTCGACCACCTTGGGACTGCCTTTAGTCACAACCTTCCTTTGGGACAACCGGGACGAATTCCGGCAACTACGAATCGTCCTCCACCTGAAATGTTGCTGGGCGCCGCAAGACGTTTTCTTGCTCCGGCTCACCGTTTCGGCGACGGCTTGCTCCTCCCCTTAGCAAGCTCGTCATTTCTCACTTTCTCCTCTCACTCACACACTTTAGTTCCACCAGGGGGTAACGATGTACCTTTCCTCTCCCAACCAGCACATCCGTTTGACAGAACCCGATGATCCCGCTACACTTAAAGTGCGACCGCGGTCAGTCTGCATCTGTGGCAATGGCTATGAAAACATACAGCTTCAAAGTAGTATTGGAACCGGACGAAGATGCTAAGGGCAATCCGACATGGTATGCGTACTGTCCGGCGCTCGAAAGTCAAGGTGCTGCTACATCGGGTCGCACCAAACAAGAAGCACTCAAACACATCGCGGAAGTAGTCCAGTTGGTCGTGGATAGCATGATCGAACACGGTGATGCGCTCCCCGAGGAAACCACCGAGGAAGTCGAGGTAACGGTGGAGCCTCGTGTCACGGTCAATGTCTGATCCATGGCTGTCAACTATGCACAGCTTCGCAATCTCACTGTCCGAGAAATGATCTCCGCTTTGATCCGCGATGGGTTTGCC
>CAYRVA010000102.1:0-2092 GCA_964427645.1 uncultured Candidatus Saccharibacteria bacterium
GTCTTGAAGTCCGAGAACCTGACTATAACGTCATAGGGGTGGAAGGCCGTGGCGATCTTCGCGATGCCGTAAGCCAGTTTATCCACGTAGAATTGCGTCGGGCTTTTCCAGCCGGCCATCTTTTTCGCGATCTCCATCTTGAGCTTTTTATCCCGCAGCTTCTCGAAGTTTATAAGCGCCATCGGGTGGACGCCGATATCGCCCGCGATAATAAACTCCTCGCGGGCGAGACCCACGCCCTTCACGGGCAGGAACGATTTCTCGAAAGCGGAGTCGGGCGTCGCGATATTCACCATCACCTTCACCTTTGGTTTCGGCAGCTTGCGCACGTCGCGCTCTTCGATCTTGAATTTCAAAGCGCCTTCGAACACCAGACCCTTCGTTCCCGTCGTATCCACGGTGAGCACGTTGCCGGTCTTAACTTTACGGGTCGCGTCTTCCGTCCCAACGACACACGGGATGCCGAGTTCGCGCGAAACGATCGCGGCGTGCGAGGTCCGCCCGCCTTTGTCCGTTACGATCGCCGAAGCGATCTTCATGATCGGTTCCCAATCCGGATCGGTCATCGTGGTCACGAGGACCTCGCCCGATTTGAACGTCCCGATATCCTTCGGGTTCAAAATGACGCGCGCTTTGCCGCTCGCGATCTTCGATCCGACGGAGAATCCTTGGGTGATAATCCGACCACTCCCCTTTCGTTCGTATTCTTTGATCTTAGAAAAATCGCGACCCGCCTGGACCGTTTCCGGCCGAGACTGGACGATGTAGAGCTCGCGGGTCCGGCCGTCCTTGGCCCACTCCATGTCCATCGGCGTCCATTTCTTGTTCTTCGCGCTGTAGTGCTTCTCGATGAGCGCTCCCCACCTGGCGAGTTCCAGTATTTCTTTTTCCGAGAGGACGAAGGAGCTTTTCTCGCGATCGGACGTCGGGACGACCTTCGTCGTCTTGATGCCCCGGTTGGCCGAGTAGATCATCTTCCTTTCCTTGACTCCCAACTTTTTGTCGATGACGGGCTTCAGCTTGCCGTCGGTTAAATTACTTTTGAAGACCAAGAACTCATCGGGGGTCACCTCTCCTTGAACGATCATCTCGCCCAAACCCCAGGAACCGTTGATAAGAACCACGTCCCGGAATCCGGATTCGGTATCCACCGTGAACATCACGCCCGAAGCGCCGAGATCGGAGCGGACCATTTTTTGAATGCCGACCGAGAGCGCCACTTTCATGTGGTCGAAGCCCTTGTCGGCACGGTATGAAATGGCCCGTTCGGTGAAAAGCGAGGCCATTGAGGCTTGGACGGCCCGGAGCACTTCGTCTATGCCGCGGATGTGGAGATAGGTCTCGTGCTCGCCGGCGAAACTGGCGCCGGGTAGGTCTTCCGCTGTCGCCGAAGAGCGAACGGCCACGTCGGCATTCCTGCCGTATTGTTTTTCCATCTTGGCGTAGGCGGCAGCGATGACGCGCTTCAGGTCGTAAGGCATCTTCGCTTCGCGGATGGCCTTCCTGACCTCCTCGCCGCGGCGGGACAGGTCTTTCAGGTCTTTGGTGTCCAAACCTTTGAGCGTTTTCCGGATAAGTTTATCGAGGCCGGTTTTTTTGAGGAAATAAAAATAGGCCGCGGCCGTAACGACGAAACCGTTGGGGATCCGCACGCCCTGCGGTTCCAAAAATCGGATCATTTCCCCCGTCGAGGCGTTCTTGCCGCCGACCAGAGGGACATCCTTGATGGTGATGTCTTTGAACCAAAGGACGAACTTTTTGTTTTTCGCTGACATTTTTATCGTTTAATGGCGACAACAAGGTCCGAAACGTTAGACCCCGTATCCCCCGTCAAAAGCAATCCTCCGACTTTTTCGAAGAATTCCGACGAGGCGTTCTTGGCCAAGAATTCTTCCGCCTTGAGCCCCAAGACGCCGGCCTTTTCCTTCGTCATTGTATCACAGATAGCGCCGGCGTATTCGCCGTTGTCCCGGCCGTCGGAAGCAAGCGCGAGAACGACCTCGCTGGAATTGATCTTACTCAAAGCGCCCAGAGCGAGCTCTTGGTTCCGACCGCCTTTTCCCTTCCCATTTATCGTCACCGTCGTCTCACC
>CAYRVA010000103.1:0-2066 GCA_964427645.1 uncultured Candidatus Saccharibacteria bacterium
TTAGAACGTGTTAAGGCTTCTGCGTCCTGAAGTTTCTGAGTATAGTATAGTCCATACCGTCAGGAAGGACTGTAGAATATGGGCGTCAGCATGTGCCGTGAACAGCGCTTCGCGGCCTCGGTGGGTAACTGCCGAGCGAAAAACCAACTCATAACGGCGAACCCCAGGATTAAATGTTAAAATTAAGTCATGGGCAACGCCGTGGGAAGTCGGGAAGTGCCGCCGATTAAGCCTCGCTCCAAAAAAGATAAAATCCTTTCTCTTACAAAGAGAGAGTACGATATTTTGATCGGTTCCGTTCTTGGTGATGGATATATCACGAAGCTCGGTAGGATTCAGTTGGAGCAAGGTGAAAATCAGCGGAGGTATTTAGAGTGGAAATACAAGATGCTTAAGCGAGTGGCGAGCACTACGGTCGTGTCTGCCAAGCGCAGGATGAAATCCGGAACGATTACCAAATCATTCCGGTTTTGGACAAGGCAGTATTTCCATAAGTGGCGCGACATATTTTATCCCAAAGGCAAGAAACTCATACCCGGGAGCGTGGCGGAAATTCTTTCTCCGCTTTCGCTTGCCGTTTGGTTTATGGATGATGGGTTCTTGAGAAAAGACGACGCCATTGCGATTGCAACGGATAAGTTCTCGCCGAGAGGATTGAAATTAGTTGTGGCCGATCTGGATAAAAAATATGGCGTTCATGCTTCGATAGTGAAAAGTGGACGGCTGTATTTAGGAAAGGAGTCGACTGGACGATTTGTGAAAATCATTCGTCCTTACGTTGTTCCTTCAATGCTTTATAAGCTTCCTTGACCCCGTAACGACTGATCCCGAAAGGGTGAGATAGCATCGGTCAACCGAGCTATCATATCGTTGGTCTCCAACCATGGTTTAAAAAGCCGGAGTTGGATGGTGGCATAGTCTATTACGTTCGATATTTGTTCGAATGGAGGCGCTCCCTTCAATGGGGTAACATGCGCAACCCTCATCTCGTGTTACAAGTGTCACGAGAGACTGCCGTCTTATAGACGGAGGAAGGTAAGGATGACGTCAAATCAGCATGGCCCTCTGATGCCCTGGGCCACACACATGTTACAATGGGCGGTCACAGCGGGTAGCCAAGCCGTAAGGCGGAGCTAATCCCTGAAAACCGTCCTCAGTTCAGATTGAGGTCTGCAACTCGACCTCATGAAGTTGGAATTGCTAGTAATCGCGGATCAGCACGCCGCGGTGAATACGTTCTCGAGTCCTGTACTCACCGCCCGTCAAACCAAGGGAGCTGGGAGTGCCTAAAGTGCGCTTCGCGCGTATCAGGGCAAGCTCGGTGACACGGGTTAAGTCGTAACAAGGCACGCGTAGCGGAAGCTGTGCGTGGATCAATTAAATTTACACTCAAACACTTTTTAAGCTGTTTCGAGTGTAGTCGACCGGCCCTTCATCGCTCGCTTTTGAGGCGAGCGATGGGGCCTGTGGTGTTGGCCGATCAGCCATAAGTCTCGGCCGGGGCAACTAAAAAAGTCTTTAACTAAAAACACCCGCTTCAATGCGGGTGTTTTTGTTATCATTGAATTAATGATCGGAGAAGGGAGGGGTTTCACCCTGATCGAGCTTTTGGTCGTCATCGCCGTCCTCGCGACGCTCGCCGTCGCGGTCGTCCTGGTTTTGAACCCGGCGGAGCTCATCAAGGAGGGTCGGGACACCACTCGTATCTCCGACTTGGCAGCGTTAAACAACGCTATCGGATTATAATGGCCGATGTGACCATTAACGTAACCACTTGGCCGGCCAGTGATACATTTGGGATCGAGCGGTGCACTTTTAATTGTGCTGCTATTGCCCGAACTTGAATTTTGGAGGGCGTGGAATCACTACCAGTGCTCAGGCATCGACCAGTACCGCAGTCGACGGTGGTGGTTGGGTATCAATTAATTTCGCCCTGATATCCAGCGGGCCGCCGTTGCCAAGGTTGCCGATGGATCCGGGTAACGGCGGTGTTTGCAGAACAGGTGGCTCCGCCACGACTACTTGCCAGTACTTATTCGGTGCGAGCGGGTCGGCCGGCCACTACG
>CAYRVA010000104.1:0-2065 GCA_964427645.1 uncultured Candidatus Saccharibacteria bacterium
GGGTATAATCAGTAGGCAATGAGCGCCGATTATCAATCCGAACTCCTTTCCCGCCCGCGGCGGAAGCGGCGCCTTTTCTGGCCGATATTCATATCCGCCGTCCTGCTGCTTATCGCCGCCGGAGGGTCGTTTTACGCTCTGCGCAACTTATCCTGGTTCCGGGTGACGGATTTCAAGGTGGCGGGAACCAGCCTGCCGTCCGAAGATGTTTTGAAGGCCGTCCAGGTTTCCGAAACCGGCGGCGGCCTGCGCGGATTTTTGGGCCCAGAGAATATATTTTTTTGGCAGTTCAACCGGACGCCGAACGTTTCTCTGGCCTTGCCGCTCGTTGCCAGTTTGAGCGTGGAATCGGACCTATTCGCGCGGACCGTCCAGGTCAAAGCGACGGACCGGACTTTGTGGGCCGTTGTTTGCGAGGGCGACGGAGCATCTTGCTACGCGGTAGATGATACCGGCATAGTTTTCGCCAGCGTGCCGGACACGGAAGGAGTCCTGATACTGAAGATCACGGACGGTAACGACCGGACGCTCGTTTTGGGCGAGCCGGTCCTGCCGGAGCCGGCCTGGGTCCAAAACCTCATGAGCGTGTTGAACGTGCTCCAAACGAGCGGTTACCAGGTCGCGAGCGTTCGTTTCGACGATTTTGGGACGCGCACCTGGCACGCGGTGCTCGCTTCCGGATTGACGATGGATTTCAGCTTCGATTTCACGCCGGACGATTTTCGTTCCGTGCTCGCGCTCCTCAAAACGAAGATCGATATTACGAAGACGACGGACGTCGACTTCAGCGTTCCGCAGCGGATCTATTACAAATAGTAGCGGAAGACCTCCGGAGAAATTTATTTTAAGTAGTAGACGAATATGGACGTCCCGACGCGGTAGTCCGGTGCCGGAACGCCGCCCATTCCGGGCTGCAGCGGTTTTGCGAGGGCGAGCCAGGAATAATCGTCTTCCGGCGCCCGCGTGACGCTGCCGCCCAAGGGGTTGACCGCGCCTTCCAGGGTGTTTACGGAGACGGCGAGATAATGGATGCCCTGGGAACGCGGATCGCCTTGTTTCGAAGACCAATCGACCTCCCGGTCGCCTAAGTAATAACGCGGACTCCCGCCGCCGAAATAATCCACGGCGATCTTTTCAATTCCGTGTTGGTCGACGAAGGCAACGAGCCGTTTCAGGTCCTGTCCCCAGTCGTAGTTCGAGTCGTCGACGATGCGATAGCCGTTCGCCGTTCCTCCCGCCAGCTCGTTGAAATAGGACAGGTAATAAGGATAAGCGAAAGCGGTCTCCGCTCCGGCCCATATGATGAGCGCCGCAAGGAGAACCCAAGTGATCTTCGCCGCCATTTTGCCGCTTTCCGCGATGAAGGATTTCAAGCTTCCCGCTGCAAGGATGTAAACGAGGGGGATAGTCGGCAGAAGATGGCGGATGCCGATGTCGAGCGGACTCCGAATGCTATAAACCCAATAGACGGCGACGGTCAGGATCGCGGCGCTTTCCCCGAGATGCGTGCCGATATAATCGGCGAAACTCTTGAGCCGTCCGCGGCGGAAAAGCTTCGCGAAGAACCGCCTCAAGCCGAAGATCAGCCCGGCGAGGACGATGATAAGGGCGGGAATGGTCTCCTTAAGGCCGAAGAGGACGGGGAAATAGTTCCACCAACCGAAGTTCGAGACCTGGCCGAGGAAATAATCGGTGTTGCCGCCCGCACTTCTTTGCGACGCCATGAGCACGCCCAGGAAATATTGCGCCAAAGGGCGGGTAGCCGGTTGCCCGGCCAAAGCGATCTCGGCGTCGGCCAAGAACTTCGGGTTGTAGCCGCTTATAATGGAAGCGGTGTCCGCCGTTTGTTTTTGGATCGGGTAACCCAAGGTCAGCATGAAATAGGCGAGATAGATCACGGAAAACGCGACGAGGAATATCAGGATCATCTTGCCGACGAATTTGAAGAATTCCGCCGGGCGGAATCTCTTCGTCCGGATCCACTCACCGGCCCAAAAGAGAACGAAGATCGCCGCAAAGAGCGGGAAAAGAAGCGCTGCGGAGAATTTCGTGAGCTCCGCGAGGC
>CAYRVA010000105.1:0-1983 GCA_964427645.1 uncultured Candidatus Saccharibacteria bacterium
CAAAAGGCCTGCGATGGCCGTTGCGCTCAAGACCAGCCCGCCGAGCATCACGCTCACAAGAATCATCGCTTGGCCTTTTTCGCCGTTTTTTAACGTCATTTGCATTGAGAAATATCGTAACCCACCGAACCGAGCGAAGAATATTTGAACGCCGGCGGGACATCCCTCGGCAGCGTGCGGGAGCTGACGGTCGTTTGGATGTAGGTCGGCACGACGCTCGCACTCGATCCGGCCGCTTCGACGCCCAGGAGGATCGTTACTCGCCAGGGATAGCAGGAATTGCCGCCGATCTGGGAAACCACGAAACTAAGCTGCCTGATGACTACGTCGTTCGACGTAATGGGGACCGTGTTTCCGGTACCGTCTTCCCTTTCAAGCAGCCCGCCGGAACCGATGCTGTAGGTGCTCGAGGCGCCGGAGTAATCTATGAAGCTCAATGAGTTGTTCCCTTGACTGTCCGGAGCGGTGGCGGAGAAAAGATAGCCCGTCCTGATGGCCCGCGCCATTTGTTCCAGGGCGGTGTTCACGTCGTTCGCGACGGATATCTGCGTCACGAGATGCCTTTCACTCTTCAAGGATTGAATGAAGGCTCCGACCGCAACGACCGTGATGATTATAAAGACCGACATGGCGACGAGGAGCTCGACTAAGGTGAAACCGCTGTGATTTTTTCCGGAGGTTATTTTCATTTTGCTTAGTAACGCCAACTCGTGAATTGGTCGACGAGAGTGGTGCTGGCCGTGACGCCATTATCCTTCCAGATCACGACCGACTGGACCTCGTAGGTGTGCGAGTCTGGAGCTCCAATGAGGATATAGCGGCTGAATATCGTCTGGTTGTCCCGCACGCCCGGATCAAGAGGAATTGTCTTTTGGGAAAAGAAGTTGGGCGGCGTGATGTTGTGCCAAACCTGCATTTGGGACTGGTTAGTCACCGAGTGCGGCGCGGCGGAGTTGTAGTTCACCGCGAACTGGCCGACCGGCAAAGCGTCGCTGAAAGCTGTGTTTTGGACGTAGCTTGCATCCAACATATTTTTCACCACCTCGATATCCTCGGCGGCGAGATACGCCGCGACAAGCTTGTTCGTCGCGCTTGCGCTCCGGTGCGAAGAGTTGACGATGAGCGACATAATGCCCAAAATCCCAACGATGACGAGCGAGGTCGCGATAATGGACTCGATCATCAAGCTTCCGGTTTCGTTTTTAATCGATGTTTTAAGCATTTTTATTCATCAGAAACTCACCGCTCCGGCTGGGCTGACGCTCACCGTGGCCGTTTGGCCCGCTGCCGTTTTGAGCGTCACGCTCATCGCCCCGGAGCTCGTTGCCTCCAAGTAGGGCGGAATGAAGTTGATGGCGACCGCCGAGGAAACACCGGAGAAGCTCACGCCGCTATCAAGCTGCAACTGTTGAACTATGATCGATCCGCCCCAATGACTCGGTCCGCTGGAACAATCTTGGCCGAGCGGCGGCGTATAGCCGTATATGAAATATTTGCCATTTTTAAAAAAGGTGACTCCGTAAGCGCACACTTCGGACCCGCCCGATCTATACTTCTCTAAGGCCAGGGCTTTCGCGCGATTCAAGGCGCTGGCTACCGTCGCCGTATCGGCCGTAAGAGCTAACTGCGTGGTGCTCGAATGATTGTAGGCAATGAGCATCGCCGAGAGGACTGCAATGATGGCCATAACGACCAGTGTTTCGATCAGGGTAAATCCTGTTTTCCCACCGAACTGTCTCATTACGCTCAATTATACCCCGTACTACAACTCAGTTGTAGTACTGGACCCGCGAAATCTTCCGGCTGCGCCAACGCGGCCGTGGAAACGCATATGAGGCGGGACCTAGAGGGAAAAGAGATGGAAATAGCCGGCGACGATGGCGCTCCCGAAAAAGAAAACAAGCGTAAAACCTAAGATCAGAATTGGCGCAAACGGGATACGGTCGCGCATCGTTTTCCGCTTAAAGGCGACCAGGACCATAC
>CAYRVA010000106.1:0-1981 GCA_964427645.1 uncultured Candidatus Saccharibacteria bacterium
CGGTACATGAAGCTTCGCCACGCGCTTTCGCTGCTTTTGACCGACGGTTATCATTCTTTCACCGCTTACGGGGAAAAATTGCGGCAGGATGAGACCAAGGCCGGGAAGTGGATTGCGGAAAATCCCGACTTTCAGTCCGCTTTGAAGATAGCTTCCGGGGAGCGCCATCCGAAGGAAACCAAGTTCGTTGATCTCGCCGGATCCCTGAAGCGGTCCGGCAAGAATGCCCTGGTATTCGTCGGCACCAAAGAGACCGGGGAGTGGTTCAAAAGCCGTTTGATCGCGGACGGATTTGCGGCCGACTTCCTCTCCGGCGGGCACGGCAAGAACGCTGCAAGGCAAAGAGCCGTCCTGGATAAATTGGCCCTGCGTCAGATCGACATCCTGCTCGCCACCTCGGTCGTCGAGGAGGGGATCTCCATACCGGAAGTGGACACGGTCGTCCATTATTCGATGCCGCAAACGCCCCAAGCCCGTAAGCAACGCAATGGTCGGACCGGACGGATGAAGACCGGCCATATCGTCTTCCTCCGGATGAACAACGCCCTCGATAGCGCCGCCTACTTCGGCACGCGCCGGAAGATGGACGCCGTTCAGGCCGCCATCCAAGGCCGGGTGTATCCTACTCGCAAGCCCCTCCCGCTCTTCCCGGGATGGGAATGAAATCCCGCATCGCAAGGTAAATGAGTGCGGCTGGTCACAAGACCAGCCGCTTTTATTCGCCGAAAAGCATGGAGGCCGGACCTCCATGCTTGGGGGTCACATTTTCTTGGGGGCGGAGACGCCGAGGAGTTTAAAGAGATTTTCCAAAACTGTGGCGGCGGCCTGCACCAAAGCGAGACGGGCGGACCGGATATCCTTCGCCTCGCCGATCACCCGCTCCTTCTCGTAAAACTGCTGGAAGTCCCTGGCGAGATCGACGGCATAACGGGTCAAGCGATGCACCTGGAGATCTTTGGCCGTCGCTTCGACGACGCCGGGGAATTCCAGGATCTGCCGGATAAGCCTCTGGTCTTCCGGAGTGGAAAGAAGGGCGAGTTGCTTCACCGTCGGCTTTCCCGCACCCGCTTTTTTGATAACGTTCTTCGCCCGGACGTAGGCATACTGGACGTAATAGACCGGGTTTTTTACGGATTGTTCTTTGGCCAGACCGAGATCGAAATTCAAGTGGGAGTTCGTCCCAACCATCAAGGAAAAGAATCGGAAAACATCGCGCCCGACCTCGTCCAAAACCTCGTCCACGGTGACGTAAAGCCCTTTGCGTTTCGACATCCGGACCGGCTTGCCGTTTTGAATGAGGCGGACGAACTGCATAAGCACCACGGTGAGCTTGTCCTTCGCTCCCAGAACCTCGGCCGCGGCCATGATGCGCGGCACATCGCCGTGATGATCGGCGCCCCAGACATTGATGACACGGTCGAATTTCCTTTCCAAGAACTTGTTCCGATGGTAGGCGAAATCGACGGCAAAGTACGTCGGCTCGCCGTCGGATTTGACGAGCACTCGGTCCTTTTCGTCGCCGAAATTAGTCGCCCGGAACCACAAAGCGCCGTCCTGTTCGTAGGTCAAACCTTTTTCCTTGAGCCATTCCAAATTCTTCTTCAAGGCGCCGCTTCGGTGAAGCGTCTTTTCCGAGAACCAAACGTCCATCTTGATGCCCATTCCTTTCCCCACCGTCTCCTTGGTCGACTTCAAAACTTCGGTGGCCGCTTTCTCGCCGACGACCTTCGGGTCTCCCCTTTTAAGCTTCCTTTTCAAAACGTCGATGTATTCGCCCCGGTATTCAATGGGCTCGATGCCCAGGACGGACCGGCCGAGAGATGTGACTTGGGCGCCGGCGTCGTTCACGTAGTATTCTTTGGTCACCTTAAAGCCGGAAAATCCGAGCACGTTCGCGAGAACGTCGCCGTAGACGCCGCCCCGGCCGTTCCCGAGCGTGAGGGGTCCCGTCGGATTAGCCGATATGAACTCCACATGAACC
>CAYRVA010000107.1:0-1969 GCA_964427645.1 uncultured Candidatus Saccharibacteria bacterium
GGATTCAAATAGGGATTTACGCTCTTCAAAACGGAGCGTTTGAAGATCGGAAATCGAGCGTTGAAAATTATGGCGGACAACCTCACGGTAAAAATCAAGGAAGACACGATAAATGCCATGAAAAGCGGCGACCCCGTTAAGCTGGGGACGCTGCGCCTTCTCTCGGCCGCCTTGCACAACCGCGAGATAGAAAAACGGACGCAAGGGAAAGGCGACGTGCTTTCCGAGGAAGAGGTCTTGGACGTTTTGCGCCGCGAGGTAAAAAAACGCCGCGAGGCCATCGAGCTTTACGTCAAAGGCGGCCGCCGGGATCTGGCTGACAAGGAATCGGGTGAGCTCGGTATCATCGAAAATTACCTGCCGCCGTTCCTCGGATCGGAGGAGATCAAGCGGATCGTGTCCGAAGCGGTTGCCGAGATAAAACCCCAGGGACCGAAAGACTTCGGCAAGGTCATGGGCAGCGCCATGAAAAAAGCGGGCGGGCGGGCGGATTCCGCCGCCATATCCGCCGCCATAAAGGAGGTATTGGGCAGTTGAAAGCGATGAAGAACTGCGTCACCGTCATTTCTTTGACCGAAAAAGGCAAACCTTGGGAGAAACGTCTCGAGGTTTTTGGTTTAAGGGCCGTCAAAGCGGCCGGTTTGAAGAACGTCGCCGTAGACGTTTATTTGGCGCCGGACGGAGTGATGCGGAGCCTCAACGGGCGTTACCGGAACAAAGATAAACCGACGAATGTTCTGAGTTTCGGCGGGTCCGGTTTTTTCCCCCGGCCGGATCTCGGGAAAGGAGTGCGCTACTTAGGCGAGATATTTCTTGATCCCGGTCTCATCGTTCGCCGCGGGGAGGACATCGAGCGGCTCTTTATTCACAGCTTTCTTCATCTTTTGGGATATACGCACGGTCGCAGTGGTGATAGAATTAGGATGGAAAAACGAGAAAGATGGCTAATCTCATCACTGGGCTAGATATCGGTTCATCGGAGATAAAATGCGTGGTCGCCGAAGCTAAAAAAGGCGGCAATCTTTCCGTCGTCACCGCTTTCAAGCAACCGTCGGCCGGGATCCGCCACGGCGTTGTCGTCGATGCAGAAGACGCCTTAGGCGCCCTGGACATCGTCACGACCGATCTTGAAAAGGTCTCGAAGTCGGCAACGAGGAACGTCCTCGTGAATTTCCAGAGTCCGGAGGTCAAAGCGCGCACATCCCGGGGTGTCGCCGCCGTCGCGCGCGCCGACAAAGAGATCCAATCGGACGACATCGAACGGGTGACCCAGGCCTCGCGGGCGGTGAAGATGATGCCGAACTCGGTCATTCTCCATAACGTCGTCAAGGAATATTTCGTGGACGAGATCGGCGATATCGTCGATCCCTTGGGCATGACGGGCAGCCGTCTTGAGGTCGTGACGTTGATCGTCGAAGGTTTTGCGCCGCAAGTGAACCCGCTCTTGAAATTGCTCGAGAAGCTCCGAGTGGGCGTCTCGGGCGTCATTTTTAATCCGCTTGCTTCCGCGGACGCCGTTCTTTCTAAAAAACAAAAGGAGTTGGGAGTTCTTATCGTGGATTTCGGCGCGGGGACGACGTCTTTGGCCGTTTTCGAGGAAGGCAAGGCCCTGCACGTGAAAAGTCTGCCGGTCGGTTCGGCCTACGTCACGAACGATGTGGCGATCGGCCTTAAAACCTCCATCGATATCGCGGAAAAATTGAAGACGGCTTACGGATCGGCTCTCGCGAAGGACGTCAATCGGCGGGAAATGGTAAAGCTCTCGGACGTGGATGGCAGGACGGACGGGGAAATATCCAGGCACTTTCTCGCCGAGATAATAGAGATTCGGCTTGCGGAAATCCTCGGCCTCGTGAATAATGAGCTGAAGGTTTTGGGCCGCGAGGTTCAACTCCCGGCTGGCGTGGTCATCTCCGGCGGCGGGGCGAAACTTCCGGGTCTTTTAGATCTCGTGAGGACGGAGCTCAGA
>CAYRVA010000108.1:0-1943 GCA_964427645.1 uncultured Candidatus Saccharibacteria bacterium
CGACGGCCTGATCCGCACGCCCTATTTGGGGGAAATGTACGGCGGGAAAATAACGGCGCTCTTCGCCGAAGTGAAGAAGATCTTCGATCCTTTGAACATATTCAATCCGGGCAAGAAAGTGGGCGCGACGCACGAGTACGCCGAGGAACACATCAAATGAAATAAAATGCCCTCACTTACGTGAGGGCCCTCTTTTAGATGCCACCGGCGTGGCCGGTTCAAGAGTTATGAAGTAATTTCCGGCGAGCCATTGGATGTTGCCGCCGTCGAGGACAAGTTTCACTCTCATTTCTTCCGTGCCTTTGTCGCTTAGTGTGACATAGACGACCGGATAGAACAGAAGTTCTCCGGGTTTGGCATCGGGATCGACGGGAGGGACCGGTCTTTTGACGGGCGAACCGAGCGCGACGATTATCACGCTCTCCCTCGGCTCTTTGCGCAGATCCGGCCAGTTGATCGGACGGACGGCGCGCAGAAAGGAAAGGACGTCGTGGATGTCGCCGATGTTGTGCCGTTCCTTGTGGATCAGCGAAGAAACCTTCGGAGTGGCGGCGTCCTCGTTGAGTTTAGCCAGCCTGGGTTTGACCGCGAAATGGCTGTGGATCAAGCCGCTTGGCGGGAAATCATCGTCTTTGATAGCGAACTCGACGAAGAGGTCCTTGAAGCTCGATACCGGCTCCGAGTAATCGACGCCGATCTCTGCATCGTTTTCGGCGATAATCGAAATTCCGCCGGTTCTTTCGGCCACCAGCAACGATTCGCCTTCGTGATTTTCATAGGTCTTCATTTCTTTACTACCTCCTTTTTGGTTTTCGATGTACGGCTCACCTGAACGATAAAATAAGAGGTGATTTTGGTCAATGGCGGCAGGCGTCGGTTTCCATTAGGATGGGATAGATAAATGTTCGGTTTCGAGATCCAATCAAAGGACAAAAAGACCCGCGCCCGGACGGGCGCCATCAGAACCCCGCACGGCATCGTCGAGACACCGGCTTACACGATGGTGGGGACGAACGCGGCGGTGAGGACGCTCGGGCCGGACTACCTGCTGTCCACGAAGACGCAGATCATCATCGCAAACACCTACCATCTTTGGCGCGAGCTCGGCGGCAAGCTGGATTCTTTTGAAGGTCTCCATAAGCGGATGGGTTTTTCCGGAACGATAATGACGGATAGCGGCGGATTCCAGGTCTTCAGTTTGGGTTTTGCGAGAGAACACGGCGTCGGGAAGATAGCGAATATTTTTCCGGATGCCGCACCGCCCCGCGGCGGCCATCGTTCGGTCGCGGCGGCCATGGGCGTTAATTTGACGACGATCACCGATGACGGCGTTTCCTTCAAGGAAGGAGGAAGGGAACTTTTTTTGAATCCGGAAGTCTCGATCGGTGTCCAAGAAAAGCTCGGAGCGGACATCATCTTTGCCTTCGACGAATGCACGTCGCCTTTGAACGATTACGGATACACCAAGCGGGCGCTCGAACGGACGCACGTTTGGGCCGGGCGGTCGCTCGCGGCAAAAAGACGCGCCGATCAAGCGCTCTATGGCATCGTCCAGGGCGGGGAATACAAAGATTTGCGGGAAGAAAGCGCGCGGTTCATCGGCGCCATGCCTTTCGGCGGCTTCGGTATCGGCGGATCGCTCGGCAAATCAAAGGAGGATATGTGGAACGTCCTAAAATGGACATTGCCGCTTTTGCCGGAAGGAAAGCCGCGCCACCTCCTGGGTATCGGCCGGATCGAAGACGTTTTGAACGCCGTGGAGCTCGGAGTGGACACCTTCGACTGCGTCATCCCGACGCGCGAAGCGCGCCACGGCTCGATTTGGACGAGCGAGGGGCGCTATGACGTGAAGAGCGGGCGTTTTGCCGGGAGCAGCAAACCTTTGGGAAAGAAATGCGCCTGCCCGGTCTGCGTTTCCGGCCGGAGGAGAGGGGAGGTGAACG
>CAYRVA010000109.1:0-1887 GCA_964427645.1 uncultured Candidatus Saccharibacteria bacterium
GACTACTAAATACGGCCCGCGGACGAACACGTTGGAGGCACCGACCAACCGCATCACGCTTATCTCGTCGCGATTGGAATAAATGGCGAGGCGAACTGTGTTGTAGACCACAAGCCCGGCGATAAGGGCGAGGATTATCGTGAGGATGAGCCCCGCGCGGTTCACGCCGTTGATTATCGCGGAAAGCCGGTCTATGACCAACTGATTCTGGGCGTAGTCCACCTTGTCCACATATTGGCCGATGGCGTCCGCCTTAAGATATTCGTCTATCGTTCCGTATTGACCCGGATCGTTGGCCTTGATATTCAGCGTCGGCTCGAACGGGTTCGCGGAAAGCTGATCCAAGGACTGAAGGATGGTCGGGTCGTTGGCGTGTTCGGTTTTGAAATTCTCGAGCGCTTTGTCGCTGGAAATATAGTTAACCGCCTTCACCTCCGGCATTCCTTCCAGGATACTTTTGATGTTCAAAATGGCGTCTTCCGGAGCCGTGCTTTTGAAATAGACGCTTATGTCTATCTTATCCTTCAGGAAAGAGATCATCCGGCCGGTCGCCACATTCGCGAGGATTAGGCCGGAAAAAACGATGAGCGACAAGGTCATGATGGCTATCATGGCCGTCGACAAAAGGCCGTTACGCCAGAAATTTTTGAAGCCGTAGTGAATTATTCGGGAAAGGATTGTGAACATCTGAAATTAGTAGTTGGTCGCTAGTAGGTGGTAGTTGGCAGAAAAAAATCAATTTTCAATTTCAAATTCTATGTTCTACGTTCTAGGTTCTAAGTTCTAAACCAAAATATACTTCCCTCTCTCTTCGTCCCGGATGACCCGCCCCCGGTCCAAGGTTACGACCCGCTTGTCTAGGTTGTTTACTATTTCCTTGTCGTGGGTCGCGAGAATGAGGGTCGTGCCGAGCTGATTTATCTTCTGGAGTAGATTGATGATCTCCCAGGTGTTAAAGGGGTCGAGATTTCCGGTCGGCTCGTCGGCGATTATGACTTCCGGCCGGTGCACCATTGACCGTGCGATGGCCACGCGTTGCTTTTCTCCTCCGGAAAGCTCGTGCGGAAAATTCGCGAGCTTGTCGGAAAGGCCCACCATATCCAAAACCTGCGGAACAAGCTCCGCTATCTCCTCCTGCGGCCGTCCGGCCGCTTCCAGGGCGAAAGCGACATTTTCAAAGGTATTTTTCATCGGCAGAAGCTTGAAATCCTGAAAGACCACGCCGACATGCCGCCTGAAAGGCGGGAGTTCCTTGGGACTGAGCTTATTAACCTCGTACTGGCCGAAAAAAACCCGCCCCTTGGACGGTTTTTCTTCTCCGGTCAAAAGTTTTATAACGGTGGTTTTGCCCGCGCCGGACTTTCCGACGAGACAGATGAATTCGCCCGGGTTTACCTTGAAAGAAACGTCCTCAAGGGCCGGGGCGCCGCCGTTATATAGTTTGGAAACGCTCTGGAAGACGATCATTGGGATAGTAAGTAGTTGGTCGTAAGTAGTTGGTAGCTAATGCGCGTAACGCCAAATGACAGCAAATAAATACAAGGCGAAACCTTGTATTGGAATCTTACCATTTTTAAGATAATTTTTCAATCTCCGCCTCTATAAACATGTCCAGGTCGCCCGCTAGAACTTCGCTCACCCGCGCTGTTTCCGCCTCCGTTCGGTGGTCCTTGACCATTTGGTACGGATTCAGAACATAAGAGCGTATTTGATTCCCCCATTCCGGTTTTACGTTCACTCTTAGTTCTTTGAGCTCCGCCACTTTGCTCATTTCCATCAGCTGGAGGAGTTTGGCTTTCAATAGATTTATGGCTTTTTCGCGGTTTTGCGCCTGACTCCGTTCCGCCCGGCTGCCAGCCGTAAGCCCGGTTGGGATATGCACCACCC
>CAYRVA010000110.1:0-1878 GCA_964427645.1 uncultured Candidatus Saccharibacteria bacterium
CATCCGAATCCATGTTATCCACTATAGCAAGCAAGCACCGTCCTCCCAAATCGTCTTCTAAACGCTCATTCCCCGCAGAGTTTTGATGCGCTCCTCAAGAGGCGGATGAGTGGAGAATATCCGGACGAGAAACGGCGTCCTTTTGCCGTTTCCGACGTCCGCCTTGAAGGGATTCGCGATCCAAAGATGGGCCGTGGCCGAACTTGCTCCGCGGAGCGGAATTTGGCTGCGCTCTATTTTTTCCAAGGCGCTCGCAAGGCCTTCCGGATAGCGCGTGAGAAGGGCGCCTGAAGCGTCCGCCAAAGATTCCCGCTTCCGGGAGATGGCGAGTTGGATGAGCGTCGCCGCAATGGGCGCCAAGATGGCGCCGACCACGCCCAGCAAAAGGGCGATCTGCCCGCCTCCTTCCCGGTCGTCGCGCCGTCCGCCGCCGAAAAAACTGATCCGCAGGAAAAAATCAGCGAGGAGCGATATAACCCCAACGAGGACCACGACGACGCTCGATATCAGAATGTCGCGGTTGCCGACGTGGGAAAGCTCATGGGCTAAAACTCCTTCGAGCTCGTCTTTGTCCATCATCGCCAGCAATCCTTCCGTGACCGCGACCGAAGCATGTTCCTTGTCGCGTCCGGTCGCGAAAGCGTTCGGCGACTGGCTGGAAATTACGTATATTTTCGGCGTCGGCAACCCCGCCGTGATGGCCAGATTCTCGACGATGCGATAAAGCTCCGGGTTGTCATTCTTCTCCACGCTCCGCGCGCCGGAAACCGCGAGAGCGATCTTGTCGGAATACCAGTAACCCAGGCCGTTCATCACCAAGCTTAAAACGACGGCGAAGACCAGAATGCCCGGCGAGTCGTAAGCTTGGCTGAAAAGGAACCCCAAACCGATTATGAGAACGAAAATGAACGTGAGAAGGACCCACGTCTTTCGGACGTTCGAGGCCGCTTGGGTATAAAGGGTCGCCATCAGAACTGGACCTTCACCGCTTCCCTTCCCGCCGGATTATCCACGTCGAACATCTCTTGGGGCTTGAAGCCGAAAGCGCTCGCAATAAGGTTCGTTGGAAAAACCTGGATGGCCGTGTTGAAATCCCTGACGTTTCCGTTGTAGAAGCGGCGGGCCGCCTGGATCTTGTCTTCCGTGTCGGTGAGCTCGTCCTGGAGCTTGCCGAAATTCTCGTTCGCTTTGAGCTGCGGGTAGCTCTCGGCGACGGCGAAAAGCGACTTCAGCGTGTTCGAAAGAACGTCGTTCGCCCGGAGTTTCGCCTTGGGATCCGCCGCGCCCATGGCGGCGGTCCTGGCTTTGGTCACGTCCTCGAAAACCGACTTCTCGTGGGCGGCATAACCCTTGACGGTCTCGACCAGGTTCGGGATCAGGTCGTACCGGCGCTTGAGCTGGACTTCGATGTCCGACCAGGCCTCGGCGACGCGGTTCTTTCGGCGCACCAAGCCGTTGAAAGCGAAAATGAGCCACAAAATAACGACCCCTAAAACTATTAAAATGATTGTGATTGCCGACATATGCCGGAATGTTAGCAGTTTTCGAGCCAAAAGAAAAGCTGCCCTTGAAAAGTTCGGGCAGCATAGATGAAACCAATGGGCCTTATTGGCCGGCGTGGGACATAAGGGATTTGAACCCCTGACCTCCAGATTAAAAAGTCTGGCGCTCTACCGCTGAGCTAATGCCCCTGGTGGCAAGCGCGGGCTTGCCGACAATCGGAGAACAGTCCGACGCTTCGCATCAAGCCGCGTTCGCCAAAAATAACTGTTTCCAAATATATCGGGTCGAACGGAACCTGTCAAACGGAAATAAAAGAGGCCACGCCGTAACGTGGTCTCATCGAGTTTAGGAAACGCCTATGGTCTCCATGAGAGG
>CAYRVA010000111.1:0-1685 GCA_964427645.1 uncultured Candidatus Saccharibacteria bacterium
CTTCAAAGAAAAGAACCCCGAGGCGGGGCGTTTGGCGACCATCCATAACGTCTTTTTCTTCAACGACCTTATGCGGCGGATCAGGGAAGCGATCCGGGATGGCAAGTTCGAGAAGTTCAAGAAAAAGGCCTTACGGAAGCTGTGAAGGTTCGGTTCCGGACGGACCTTCCATACTGCCGCTTCGGAATTGTTATAAATCCGGCCATCTTGCGTTAGAATTATCAGGCGACATGAAAAAAGCGGTCCTCATTCCAGTTTTCCTCTTCGGCCTCGGCATTGCGGGAGTCTCCTCGGCGGCCGCATTGAAGATAGGCATTTCGAACGTTTATCCCGTCCAAAGAGACACGATAGTGGTGAGCGTCACGGGCGGCTCGAGCGAGCCCGTTACGGCCACCTTGGGCACGGAAGCGGCGAACTTCTTCCCTTTCAAGGGAAAGAGCGTCGCAGCCCTGGGTTTCAAGGTGACGGCTCCGACCGGTTGGCAGGAGGTCATGATCAAGTTCGCCGACGGGACGACGACCACGAAATGGATCGACGTTTTGAAAAAGAAGATAACGGTCGAGACGCTCGCCATCCCGCCCAGTTTGGGCGTTACGCCGCCGCAGCTCGTGCAGGAACTGACGGACGAAAACGCGACGCTGAACGAGATCCTGGGGACGGTGACGCCGCGGTCCTACATTGTCCGCGGTTTCGGGTTGCCTCTCGCCAATAACCGCTATGTGACCGACCGCTATGGCATACTGCGCCGGACCGGCGATCAGGAGATCTGGCACCTCGGCACCGACTTCGCTGCCGCTTCGGGGAGTCTGGTGGCGGCCATCAACGCCGGAGTCGTCCGGTTCGCGACGACGACGGCTTCTTACGGCAACACCGTTATTGTCGACCACGGCGAAGGGATCTTCTCGATGTATCTCCATATGAGCAAGATCATCGCTCGGGTCGGGCAAACGGTGGGGCAAGGACAAGCGCTCGGTCTCGTGGGGGATACCGGCTTTTCGACCGGCGAACATCTGCACCTTTCCATAAAGGTGAACGGCGTTTCGGTGGACCCACTCCGATTCGTGGGAGTTTTTTAAACCTTGCAATTTTTCGTTAGGAGGTGGAAAATCTAGATCAGTACGGATAGATCAAACAATCGATCGATCCAAAAAAGGAGGTAACATGCTGAAAGGTTCGGTTGAAATCTGCTGCGCCCAGCGGCTCCATTCACTGCCGAGTCCGGAAGTGGATGTGGTCCTGGGTGATCGGGCGTACAACGACGATTATTTGTTCGAGAGTCTCGACACGGCCAAGACGAAGCCGCCATCGAAATCCAAAAGGTCGCCGCCGCTCGAAGTAACGGAAGATTTACTCCCGAAAATGGGTGGACACAAGTTCGCTCCGACGCTCAAAAAGCGTTGAGTACGAATGTATGTCGGCCGGCCGTCGTAAAGATGGCTGGCTTTTTCTTTTGCCGGCCGGCGGTCTTTACTTCGTGTAATAGAGGAATTCGAGGACGATCAATATGAACCAGCCAGCCTGGAGAACGAACCAAGCGATCGTTTCGATCCATTCGGCCCGCTCCTTGCTCGAGATAGTGAAGTTTTCGAGGAGGGTGGAGTAAATATCTTCCAGCGAGTCCAGTTTATCCTTTATCGTCGCCCGCCACTCGTTCACTTTCATCTTGCGGCTTGCCAGATCGTAAA
>CAYRVA010000112.1:0-1668 GCA_964427645.1 uncultured Candidatus Saccharibacteria bacterium
GTGTAAGCGTTTCCGTCAGCTTCTCAGAGAAGCCGATAGAAGTTAAGCTCTCGCGCAAATTTCTATCAACGAAATCTCGAAGATTCGGATTTGCGAGAAGATGGGCGATAAATTCTTGCTCCTGTTGTATGTCATTCATACCTTCCAATGATGATACCACGATTACCTGTTCTATGATCGCTCTTCGATATCAACATCTTGCGCTAAAATAACCAGAAAGCCGGTGACAAAAGTCACCGGTCTTTGGTTTAGTGCCCGGGAGAGGACATGGAACCTGTCGCTCCGACCTTACATCGAAGCTCCCTCAAAACCCTCGGTTTTGAGTCCGTTCGCTTGCGCGGACTCATTCCGACACGGGGAAGCCCTGCCGCTCTTCCCCGACCCCTTTTCGCATGTTCGAATCCCCCGCCAAAAAATCATAAAAACCATCACAAGGACGGGTTTTGATAATTTTGTGCGCAGGGAAGGATTCGAACCTTCGTAGCCACAAGGGCGCCAGATTTACAGTCTGGTACAATTGACCGCTCTGTCACCTGCGCAACTGCCTCTATTCTAGTTTCACTCCTCGTCTTTATCAACCGAAGAGCCGTTCTCGCCGAGCGGCAGCTTCGTTTCCTTCCCGGCGTCCTTCTTGAACCGGCCGAGCTTTTTGGTAATGAGATTATCCAAACGCAAAAGCCAAACACGGAGGCGGCGGAGGGTTTTTTCCCAAAAGCCTTGGAAGATCCCGTCGATCTTCTCTATATAAGCCATCGTCCGGCTCATCTGGCCGGGCATGTTCGCCTCCTCGTCGCTTACCCGCGGCAGGGCCACGGCCATCAAATAAATGATGGTCCCTATGGCGAGCATGATGATGGTCTGGAGGATGAAGTGCGTCATGATCAAACCTCGTAACGGGTGAATCTTTCCACTCTGATGTTTTCCCCCACCTTGCCGGTCACGCTTTTAATAAGGTCGCCGACGGTTGTCTTTTCGTCCTTGACGAACGGCTGCTCAAGGAGCGCTTCCACGTTCTCGGGCGCCATGGCGGCTATATGGAGCAGCAACTCGTGGGCAAGATTCTGGAACGGCTCGGAGCGAACGACGAAATCGGTTTCGGCTCGCATCTCGAGCAGAACTCCGACCCGGTTCAAGTGAACGTAGCTGCCCAAATAGCCCGCGCCGGTCTTTCGTTCCTTTTTCGATTCAGCCTTTAAGATACCGGCCTCGCGAATGAACTCGACGGCCTTTTTCATGTCGCCGCCGGCTTTATCAAGCGCCCGCTTGCATTCCATAACGCCCGCGCCGGTCTCTTCTCGCAGTTTAATGATGCGATCGTCCATAGAGTTTATTTTAACAAACCTACTTTATACCCTCCCTGATCTTTTCGATGACCCATTCCACGCTCGCTTTTGCGTGGTCGTTGGCGAAAATCGGGTGATCGATGATCGTCGGATCGTCGTTCGAATCGGCGATGGCCACGACCGGGATGTGCAACCGGCGCGCTTCCCGGACGGCCGTCTCATGTTCGCCCGGATCGACTACGAAAACGGCGGACGGCAGACGCGTCAAGGGCGACAAACTCCGGAATGTCCGGGTCATTTTAGTGATTCCCTTCGAGACTTCAAGCTTCCGCTTCTTGGTTTACTTCGAACGCTACCCTTTGGCTGCCTTGGACTCGGGGTCATA
>CAYRVA010000113.1:0-1630 GCA_964427645.1 uncultured Candidatus Saccharibacteria bacterium
GGAAGAACCTGATTTGGTAGCCCTTGTTTTTCGCGAATGGCGCCCCTCCGAGGAGCGCCATTTTTACGCTTCTTGAGCCCTGTTCCTGAAGCCATCGAGTATTCGAGCTACAACTTCTTCCGGTGTAAGGTTCGTCGTGTCGAGCACGAAATCATAATGGCCGCGGTCGAGGTGGTTTTCGATGCCGTAGAGCGTTTGATAGCGCGACCGCTCCTCGGCTTCACGCGCGGCGGCGAGGCGCAGGAGTTCCTCGCGACTTTGGCTAACATACTCTGGCCTTGCGGCGATGCGGTCGGCCATCGTTTCCGGACTCACGGCAAGAAAAACGTTAAAAACTTGAAACGGGCTTTCTTTGGCGAAATGCCAGGCAAGCCGTCCCTGGACTATCATATTGTCTTTTTCCTTGAGCGTTTGCACTTGGATCCTGTCGATGGCGCGTTCCAGTTCGGGATTATTTTTCAGCCGTGAGTAAAATTCGTCTATCGTCAGCCCCTCTTTATCCGCCATGCTGCGGAAGAATTTACTGACGTTAAATTCTTCGTAGCCCAAGGCCGAGGCCAATTTAGATGCAATATGGCTTTTGCCGGCGCCGACGTTGCCTCCGAGAGTGATTATGGGCATGCCTGTTGATATCTTTGTCTTGAGTATAAAGGAAAATAGGTTATCATCAAGGGTAACAAACCAATGAAGTCAGTTGTCTTCTGTTCCAGCGTTCGTTTTAAGCGAGAACTCGCCGCTTTTATCGGCGAGCTTCGGCGTTTGGCGGCGGAGAGGGGACTGCATCCCGTGATCCTGGAGCCGAATTTCGAAGACCGTTCGCATGATTTCGAACAGGCGCACGAAAGAGAGCGCCTCAAGGACGCGCTTTACCGGGAAACTGTCGCCGGCAAGGTTTACGACCACCTCTTCCGCAAGGTGCGCGTCGCCGATGTTTGCTTCATTTTTAATAAAGACGGCTATTTGGGCGCCAACACCAACGGCGAACTCTTCGCCGCCGCGATGTCCGGCAAAATGTGTTATGCCTTGCACCCGAAAACCCTGATGGGCAACTATCCCAACGACCTCTACGAAGAACCGTCGAGCCACAAGCTCATCCACGAGGTTGTCTCGACGCCGGAGGAGCTGCTGAAACGAATTAGTTGATCGCAAAATGGTCATATATGTAGTATAATAATGATAATGTCGCATCAGAGATTTCTTAAAATCTCCCCGATTTTAAGTCTGTTAGCGGTCATATCTGCAGTCGCGCTTTTCTCGCACATATCACAAACTTCCTACGCCCAAAGCGCCAAGTTCCAGACAAGCGACAGGATTCAGGTTACCTGCAACGTCAAGGTCAGGTCTACCCCCTCGACTTCCGGCAAAAATCTCGGCATCCAAAAAGTCGGGGCGCAGGGTGCGGTCGTCTCCGGCCCTATCTACGCCAACAGCTACAACTGGTGGCAAATTAATTATGATTCCGGCCCGGATGGCTGGTCGATAGAAGATTGTCTTGCAAAAGCCGCCGCGCCCAGCACCAAGTTTCAAATAAATGATCGGATTCAGGTTCCATCCGGTCCCTTGAATGTCCGTTCTTCGCCGTCGACTTCAGCAACCATTCTCGGCACGCAGCCCACGGGAGCTTTGGGGA